>JANSYB010000479.1 GCA_024742655.1 Paracoccaceae bacterium
CATGGAAAACCCCAGGCGGCGCAAGATGACGCCAACGGAGTGGGCCATCAAGGGCGAGTTGTTCCTGAACTGCTCTTGCACGGTCTTCTGTCCCTGCGTGGTCAGCCTGGGTCAGCACCCGCCCACCGAGGGGCATTGCCATGCCTGGATGGCGATCGCCATAGACGAGGGCCATTTCGAGGGCGAGGATCTGTCGGGCCTGAATGTGGGCCTGATGGTCGATATTCCCGGCCGCATGGCCGAGGGTGGCTGGAAGGTGGCCGCCTATGTGGACGAACGCGCCAGCGGCAAGGCCTATAACGGGATCCTGCAGATCTTCTCGGGGCAGGCGGGGGGCACGACGGGGCTGTTCACCATGCTGGTCAGCGAGATCATCGGAGCGGAACGCGAGAAAGTCGAGATCGTGCGTGAGGGCAACAAGCGGGGCCTGTACATCGGGCGCAAGATCCAGGGCGAGATCGAGATGCTGGAAGGCGCCAGCCCCGACCATCCCGTGATGGTCTCCAATTCCAAGTACTGGATGGGGCCCGACATCATCGCGGCCCGTGGGCTGAAATCCAAGGTGCGCGATTTCGGCCGGGTCTGGGATTTCGGCGGCAAGTCGGCCGAGATCTGCCCGATCGACTGGAAAGGCCCCAAGTAGGGACGCGTCTGCGATGATTACGCCAGACTATTGCCGGACCATGGCACGCTATAATGCGTGGCAGAACCAACAGCTGTTCGATGCGCTCGAGACGGTGCCGCTCGAGACGCTCACGCAGGGGCGCGGGGCGTTTTTCGGTTCGATCCTTGGGACGTTGAACCACGTCCTGTGGGGCGATCAGATCTGGATGAGCCGCTTTGATCCGTCTGTGCAGCCGCCCGATGGCGGGATCGTCGACAGTGCCGCCCTGTATCCCACGCTGGGTGCCTGGAGTGCGGCGCGCTTCCACATGGATGGCAAGATCAGGCATTGGGCCGAAACGCTCAGGGCGCTGAACCTGACCGGGCAACTGCACTGGCATTCCGCCGCTGCGGGCCGCGAGATGTCCGCGCCAATATCCCTATGCGTCGCGCATATGTTCAACCATCAGACCCATCACCGTGGACAGGTCCACGCGATGATCACCGCCGCCGGGCTGACTGCGCCCGTTACAGACCTTTTTCTCATGCCGGAGTTTGCGGAATGAATATACCGCTTCTGTCCCCGTCGCGTCGCCTGCGGCGCACCCCGTTTTCCGATGGTGTCGAGGCCGCGGGCGTCAAGGCCTATACGGTTTACAACCACATGCTGCTGCCGACGATGTTCCGCTCGGTGGAAGAGGATTACCGCCACCTCAAGGAGGCGGTTCAGATCTGGGATGTCTCCTGCGAACGGCAGGTGGAACTGCGCGGCCCCGACGCGGGCCGCCTTATGCAGATGCTGACCCCGCGCGACCTGCGCGGCATGACCGCGGGTCAGTGCTATTACGTGCCCATCGTGGACGAGACGGGCGGCATGCTGAACGATCCCGTCGCGGTGAAGCTGGCCGAGGATCGCTGGTGGATTTCGATCGCCGACAGCGATCTGTTGTATTGGGTGAACGCCATCGCCCATGGCTGGCGTCTCGATGTGCTGGTGGATGAACCTGATGTGTCGCCTCTGGCGATCCAGGGGCCCAAGGCCGACGACCTGATGGCGCGGGTCTTTGGCGAGGGCGTTCGCGACATCCGCTTTTTCCGCTTCGACGTGATGGATTTCCAGGGCCGTGATATGGTGATCGCGCGCTCGGGCTATTCCAAGCAGGGCGGGTTCGAGATCTATGTGGAGGGTGGCGATATCGGGATGCCGTTGTGGAACGCGCTGATGGAGGCGGGACGGGATCTCGATGTGCATGCCGGCTGTCCCAACCTGATCGAGCGGGTCGAGAGCGGGCTGCTGAGCTATGGCAATGACATGACCGATGACAACACCCCGCATGAATGCGGGCTGGGCCGGTTCTGCAACACGCAGTCGGCCATCGGGTGCATCGGGCGCGATGCGCTGCTGCGGGTGGCCAAGGAAGGCCCTGTCCAGCAGATCCGCCCGATTGCCATCGATGGCCCGCCGGTGCCGGGATGCGATCGGTATTGGCCACTGAAGGCGAACGGCAAGGTGGTGGGGCGGATCAGCTCTGCCGCGTGGAGCCCGGATTTCGATACCAACGTGGCCATCGGCATGGTGCGCATGACCCATTGGGACGAGGGCACCGAACTGGAGGTCGAGGCGCCGGACCAGGCCCGGCGTGCGGTGGTGCACGAGACCTTCTGGAACTGAGACGATGAGACCGGCGGATGCGAGGGGCCGGCCCCTCGCGCTCCCCGGAGTATTTTTGGAACGATGAAAGCGGGGGCGACCCCGCCGCAGAACAAGGGAGAACGACATGTTCAACGCACTTGTGGTCGAAAAGGACGAAGAAAGCGGTAAGACAAGCGCCGCGGTGAAACAGATCGGTCTGGACGACCTGCCGCAGGCGGAGGTGACCGTCGCCGTGGAATATTCCACCGTGAACTACAAGGACGGGCTGTGCATCGGGCCGGGGGGCGGGCTGGTGCGAAAGTACCCGCATGTGCCGGGTATTGATTTCGCGGGCACTGTCGAGGCCAGCGACGACGACCGCTACAAGCCCGGTGACAAGGTGGTGCTGACCGGCTGGCGCGTGGGCGAGGCGCATTGGGGCGGCTACTCGCAAAAGATGCGGGTCAAGGCCGACTGGCTGGTGCCGCTGCCCGAGGGGCTGGACACGCGCCAGGCGATGGCGGTGGGCACCGCGGGGTTCACCGCGATGCTGGCGGTCATGGCGCTCGAGGATCACGGGATCAAGCAGGGCCCGGTCCTGGTCACCGGCGCGGCCGGTGGCGTGGGCAGCGTGGCCACCGCCATTCTGGCCAACCTCGGCTACAAGGTGGCCGGCGTGACCGGGCGGCCCGAGACGGC
>JANSYB010000731.1 GCA_024742655.1 Paracoccaceae bacterium
CTTGAGGATGTGCGCGTCTCCACCAATGTACGCCTGTTCGAGGACGAGCGCGCCCTGGGCACCCGCGTCTCCGCGGTGGTGCGCCACGGCGTGCTGGACGAGGGGCGCACCTGGCTTGACCGGGCCTTTGTCGTCAACGACTGGTACATGTCCGGCTACCTGCCGCTGGTCGATAGTTTCGGCTCGCGTGTGGGCATGCTGTACGTGGGCTTCCTCGAGGCGCCTTTCGTTGCCGCCAAGCGCAACGCCTACCTTCTGATCTTCGCCGCCTTCGCCGGGGTGCTGGCCCTCACCGTGCCGCTGTTCCTGCGCCTTGCGGGCGGGATTTTTTCGCCGCTGGAAAAGATGACCAAGACGATGCAGCGGGTCGAGGAGGGTCAGCTGGACGCCCGGATCGGGACGCTCGCCGCCCGCGATGAAATCGGTGAAGTGGCCGCGCATCTCGACGCATTGCTTGACCAGGTGCAGGAACGCGACCGCGCCTTGCGGGCCTGGGCGGATGAGCTCAATACCCGCGTGGAAGACCGCACCGCCGAATTGCGCGAGGCCAACGAGAAGCTGGAAACCACCTATCAGCAACTGGTGATGAGCGAGAAGCTGGCCTCCATCGGCGAGATCACGGCCGGCGTGGCCCACGAGATCAACAACCCGGTGGCGGTGATCCAGGGCAATGTCGACGTGATCCGTGAAACCCTTGGTCCTGCCGGCGCGCCCGTCATCACGGAGCTGGACCTGGTTGACCGGCAGATCAGCCGCATCAACGCCATCGTGGGCAAGCTGCTGCAATTCGCACGGCCAACGGAATATGGCAGCTTCGAGGAAAGCGTGGACGTGGCGGCTGTGCTGGACGATTGCCTCGTGCTGGTCGACCATGTGATCTCGGCCGGCGATGTCGAGGTGCGCATAGACCGCACGCAGGCCCCCACGGTGCGCATCAACCCCGGAGAGCTGCAGCAGGTCATCATCAACCTGATCGTGAATGCCGTGCAGGCCATGGAAAATTCCGGCACCCTGCACATCGCGGTTCGCCCCTCGACGCGGGACGCGCAGGCCGGCACCGAACTGATCATCGCCGATAGCGGACCGGGGGTCGACAACACGCGCCTGAACGCTGTGTTCGATCCCTTTTATACCACCAAGCAGGGCGAAGGCACCGGGCTGGGGCTATCGGTCAGCCAGACCCTGATCCGTCAGGCAGGCGGCCTGATCAGCGTACGCAACCTGGCCGAGGGCGGTGCGAAGTTCACCGTCTGGCTGCCCGAACACGCAGACAGCGCAACAGCGGCCTGAGCCGGGCGCAAAGAAAGTTCAAAATTTTCTTGGCAAAATTCTTTGAAAGAATTTTGTCCGCGTGGCTCGAAGCGGTCTCAAACGCCCCAGGCCGCGCATTTACGGTCGATCGTCTTGCGCGACACGCCCAGCCGCCGGGCGGCCTCGGCCCGGTTGCCATCGCAGGCGTCCAGCACGCCCAGGATATGGCGCTGTTCGACCAGTTCGAGCGTTTCGATCGCCGCCGGTCCGGTCACGTGGCCCATACCCGCGAAATCCTCCGGGAAGGC
>JANSYB010000587.1 GCA_024742655.1 Paracoccaceae bacterium
CCCCTGGCCTGGCTGACCGGCACGGATGACACCGATGGCCGCATGCCGCCGCGCATACGCTGGTCTTATCGCGACAAGACGGCGCTGAGCGAGGATATCGAGACGATGATCGGCTGGCGTCCGTTCCGGATCATCCTGTCGCATGGTCGCTGGTACAGGCGCGACGGCGTGGCCGAGTTGGAACGTGCCTTTCGCCGGGAGTTGCGTAGCCGACGCTGGGACGCGGCAATTACCGACATGAAATCGAAACAGGACGCTGGGCGCGGCGATCCGTGATCCTCACATTCGCGTGGGGCGGGCTAGGCACAGGGGCGACGAGGCCGCATCATGAGGCGGCCGACCTGACCGGAGAAGCGCCGATGCCCCGCCTGACCCTGCTGACCGCCTGTTTTCTTATTTTCGCCTCGCTCGCGCAGGCCAGTCCCGAATTCTGGCGCAGCGAGTGGCCGCGCACGAATTTCGAGGTGACCAGCATCGACAGCTGGAGCGAGATCCTGTCGGGCGGCCCGCCAAAGGACGGCATCCCGGCGATCGATACGCCCGCGTTCAAACCCGCAGCGGACGAAACCCGTATCAAGGGCAATGAACCGGTGATCACGGTCGAGATCGCGGGCGATGTGCGCGCCTATCCGATTCGCTACCTGATGTGGCATGAGATCGTCAATGACACCGTGGGCGGGGTCCCGGTGGCGGTGACCTTCTGCCCCTTGTGCAATTCGGGTATGACCTTCGACCGGCGCACGGCCCATGGCACGCTCAGTTTCGGTGTGTCGGGCAAGCTGCGCCATTCGGACATGGTGATGTACGACCGCCAGACCGAAAGCTGGTGGCAACAGGCGGTGGGCACGGCCATCGTGGGCGACCTGACCGGCACAGAGCTGACGCAGTTGCCCAGCTGGATGGAAAGCTGGGACCAGTTTCGCGCCCGCCACCCCGATGGGCAGGTCATGGCGCAGCCCGGGTTTGCCCGGCAGTATGGCGCCAACCCCTATCGCGGTTATGACCGGTCGAATCGGCCTTTCCTTTACAACGGGGAAAATCCGCCGCATGGCATTCACCCGCTGGCGCGCGTGGTACGCGTGGGCGATCGCGCCTGGCCGTTGGAACGCGTGCGTTCCGAGAAAGGGGTCAACGAGGCCGGACTGCGCATCAGCTGGCAAGCGGGGCAGGCCTCGGCCCTGGACGCGGGCACGATCTCGGGCGGGCGCGACGTGGGTACGGTTCGGGTGCGCGACGGGCAGGGCCGGGACGTGCCCCATGACATGCTCTTCGCCTTTGCGTTTTATGCCTTCTGGCCTGATGGGCACTGGATGACCGATTGAGCGGGGCGCGCTGTCGCGCGCGCAGGTTCTCTCGTCGTTGCCCTGCGGGCGCCTCCTCGGGCGGGTGGCGAGGCGATACGTCGTTCCGGGGTGTTGCGTAAGGCGACCCACGGATGCCTTTGGCGAGAGTATTTGGGGAACGATGAAAGCGGGCTGGTCCTGCCTGTCTTCACTGTTCCTCAAATACTCCGTGGGGTGTGGGGGGCAGCGCCCCCCATAATCACGCAAGAGAGCGTGGCGCTGCCACACGATTTGATCAACGGATGATGTTCATGCGCAGTTTCAGGCCGCGCCGCGCCTCTTGCGGCAGGTGCCGGTTGAGACGGCGATTGATCAGTCCGAAGAGCCCGATCAGAAGCAGGGTCAAAATAATGAAATACATCGCGAAGATCGGGTAGGGGACGAAGGGATTGAACGTCTTGTCCGCGAAATAGTTAGCGTAGTAGAGGGCATCACCCTTCTGCTGCGAGGCCGGGAAGGCCGAGAAGAACACCAGCGATGTTGCGTGGAAGAGAAAGATCGCCTCGTTCGTGTAGGCGGGCCATGCCAGCCGCAGCATGGTGGGCCAGACGATCCGCCGAAAGCGCGGCCAGCCAGAGAAGCCATAGGCGTCCGCCGCCTCGACATCGCCCTTGGGGATCGAACGCAGCGCGCCATAGAAGATCTCACCCGAGTAGGCCGCGGTGTTGAGAAACAGCACGATCAGCGCGCCCAGCCAGGCGGACGTGAACGGATCGAAGAAGGAAAACTGGGACTTGAGGCTGAGAAACAGCGCGTAGGTGAAGAAGAACTGGATGAAAAGCGGCGAGCCGCGAAAGATGAAGATGAACCATTCCGAGGATTTGCGCAGGACCGGATTGCGCGCCCCCTTGCCGAGCGCCACCGCCGTGGCAAGGAAAAACCCGAAGAAGAGCGCGAGCGC
>JANSYB010000380.1 GCA_024742655.1 Paracoccaceae bacterium
GGACGCGGTGATGCGCACCTGCCCGGCGATCGCCCGCGACGCCCCCGTCGCCACGAGCGAGATTTTCTGCGCCGCATCGCCCATGGCGCGGACATGCTCAAGCAGATCGCGGCCCGATGCCGTCAGGACAAGCGTGTGCCCGGCCCGCTCGAAGAGGGTGACAGCAAGCGCCTGCTCGAGCGCGGCCACCTGCCGCCCCAAAGTCGGCTGCGTCAGGCCGAGTGCCCGGGCCGCGGCCGAAAAACTGCCCTCTTCGGCCGTGGCCAGAAAGGCCCGGACCTGGTTCCAGTCAAAGGAGATCGCGTGCCAGTTCATGCATTTTTGCATAGCATGACCACATATTTTGGCAATTCCTCTTTGCTGGTTGCATGGGTACATCGGCAACCAAAGGAGACATGACATGGTTGCTGCTGAAAAATTCTGGAACGGCATTGCGGAAAAGTATTCCGGATTGGTGATCCCCGATCCCGAGGCCTATGAGGCCACGCTGGCGCGGGTGCGCCCCTGGTTGAACACGACGGACAGCGTGCTGGAACTGGGCTGTGGCACTGGTACGACCGCGCTGAAACTGGCCGGTTGCGTTGGCAGGATCACGGCCAGCGACATTGCCGGCGAGATGGTTCGGATCGGGGCCGACAAGGCCCGCGATGCCGGTGTCGAGACGATCGAATTCGCGCGGGGCGGCATAGCCGACATGGCCGCACGCGGGGAGCAATACGACGTTGTGACCGCCTTCAACCTGCTGCACCTGCTCGATGATCTGCCGGGCGCTCTTGCCGATATCCATGCGATGGTGCGCCCGGGTGGCCTGTTCATATCCAAGACGTTCTGCCGACCCGGGCCCGGACAATCCTCGTTGCAATACCGGGCGATGCGCATCCTCGTACCCGCGATGCAACTGGTCGGCAAAGCCCCTTTCGTGGCCTTCATGCCGATCCCGGAGCTTGAGGCGGCCATACGCGCGGCCGGATTCGAGGTTCTCGAGACCGGCAATTATCCCGAACGCCCGCCGCGCCGGTTGATCGTGGCGCGCAAGCCGGGCTGACCCGGTCAGCCATGGGCGGGAGCGTTGCATCGATGCTCCCCGCACCCTACGAATTTCAGACATGGTACCGCGTAAGAACCTCAAAAGCTGGGTCTGGACCATTGGAACCTTCTTTATCGTGCTGGCGCTTGCGGCGATGGCGCGATGGCTGACCTTTCCGCTGTGGAGCGGGCGTGACAATCAGGTCGGGACACTCTTGAGTGCCTGGAATTCCGGCGACCCTCCCGCCATTGTCGGCACACCGGGCCCGCTGGCCTGGATCGAAATGTCGATTGTCTTGGTCCTGATCCTCGGCACGGCGGGCCTGGCCCCGGCCAAGGTATCGGTCAAGCCTGGTTTGGACATGCTGACGGCGGCGATATGCGGGCTGATCGCGGCCAAGCTTTTGCTGGGCTTTCCGACAATGCCCTGGGCCGACATGTGGGTCTGGGGCGCGACAGCCCTTTTGCCGGCGATTGCCGTGCTGGTGTGGCGGTTCAAACATACGGATTGAGGGGCCGCGGGCACGCAATCATCCTGCACAGTATAGGAGTGTCTTGGCCTCTGCGACGCAGCCGGGAGGCAATACGCCTCGTATCTGCTGTGTGGATTTAACGCTTTTGCGCCGTTTCTTTGGTGAAATTCGCGGAACTCAACCCATAATAGAGTATAATTCGCAGGCTCTCGCGCCCTTCTGGCCGTGGGTTGGCGACAAATGGAGGGCACGCCATGCTCACGCGGCTCGCGTCGCAAACACATGAGGCGCTTTTTCGCGTCGATGACGCGCAATACGGGCTGTGTGGCTTTATCGCGCTGCATACCACGGCGGCCGGGCCTGTCGCAGGCGGCTTGAGGATCTATCCCTATGCCGACGAGGATGCCGCGATGCGTGATACCCTCGACCTGTCGCGAAACATGAGCTTTCGGACGGCGGCCCTTGACCTGCCTCTCGGCGGGGGCTCCGCCGTCATGCCCTTCGATCCGTCGCGCGAGGATATACAGGGCCGCTTGTGCGCCATGGGTCGGGCCATAGAGGCCCTAGAGGGACAATTCTGGGCGACCAACGATATTGGGGCCTGTGAAAACGCAATGGCACAGCTGGCGGCCGAGACACGTTTCCTTGCCACGGTCGACGATAGCGAGGCAGATGGCCCGCCGTCGGTCAGGCTGGCTGCAGCCAGCACATTCAACGCGATCCGCATCGGGGCATCCTACAGGTTCGGCAGCGATGACCTGGCCGGGCGCTGCGTCGCCGTTCAGGGCGTGGGTCACGTGGGCTGGGATCTATGCCTGTTGCTGCGGCAATCCGGGGTGAACCTGGTGGTCGCCGATCCTGATCCTGTCTTGCTGACCGGGGCCGTGCATGCCTTTGGCGCCCGGATGAGCACACCGCGTACGATCTGTTCCACCACAGTCGATATTCTGGCACCCTGCTCTGTTGGTGGGGTTATCAATGCACGCAGCATTCCGTCTATCGGGGCCGGGCTGATCGCCGGTGCGGCGATCAACCAGCTCGATCGGGAACAGGATGCCGACAGCCTGCACGAGCGTGGAATCCTGTATCTGCCTGACTACCTGGTGAACGGCGGCGGGATCATCCAACCGGCCAGCAGGATCCTCGGGATCCATGACAGCGCGGACTGGACCAACCGGAAAATGGCAGAACTCTTCCAGACCCTGCAATCCATTCTGAGCGCAGCCAAGGCCGCGAATCTATCCCCTTGGACACTCTCCAACCGGATGATCCGGGATCGCTTGCGAACCTATGCCGGATGACATCTGCCCTGCGGACCGACCGGCACCGGGGCGCCTGCCGCGATGGCACTTCTGTGATGCGCCGCGGTCACTGCTGAACTTTCCGTTGACGGCATTCTGCGCTACCCTGTCGCCGACAGGAGGCCCCAAATGACACAAATCCCTTGCGCCATCGCCTTGTCCGTGATGCTGGCCTTTGGTCCGGGCTTCATGGCCAAGGCCGGACAAAACGGCACAGCTGTCACGCTTGGGCCGGACCCCGTGCTGGGCGGCGGCGCCTATTCGAGCGGCGGCGGGCTGACTGTCGCCGTTGAGCCGCGCAACAGTGGCGGGCGTTTGGCGATCTGCGGTATCTGGGCGCAAAGCGACCGCCTGACCGCCGTTCTGCGTCAAAGCGCGCGTGATGTGCTTGCCACCGGCAACATTTCCGTGGCTGGACAAACGGTACTGCGCGACCTGCGTTTCCTGCGGCAGGCCCAACCTGCGGACAGTTATTCGGGCGCCGCAGCGGGGTGCGCCCTGACGGACATGCCATGGCAGGCCGGGGCACAGATTGATATCCGCATTCCGCGACAACTCGTCTATTTCAACCGCAGCCGAGACGGCGGCAAGGAAATCCGCTATGGCCCGTCCGAGGACGACAATCCAGCCATGACGGCCGGATCCCTGCTGCCTTCGGCCTGGACCTCGTTTACCGTGAAGGGCGGACGTTACGGGATGGATCGCCCCACGCAGTAGGGCGCGATTACATCATCTTGCGGCCGGGCGGATCGAACGGCAGGAACTCGACCGCGGATTGCTTCACCGGCGCGGGGTAAAGCTTCATCAAATCCAGGAAATCCGGGGGAATACCGACCGTGACCGGCAAGCCGAGGTCCCGGGCC
>JANSYB010000440.1 GCA_024742655.1 Paracoccaceae bacterium
GGACGTATCGGGCAGGTGCCCTTCAACGGCCGGTTCCGCGCAGAGCTGGCACCGGACAGCGGCGGTCAGAGTGACGTGCGCGGATGGATCGAGATTTCCGAACGCTTCGCCGACGAATTCCGCATCGGTCTGCCGCCGGGCAGTCTGACGGGCGCCGGGCGCGGCCAGATCGAGATCGATTTCGAAAAGGGCGAGCCGGGCGCTTTCCGCCTGACCAGCACGCTGGCGGGCGTGGGCCTGCGCCTGCCGCAACTGGGCTGGTCGCTGTCGCCGGGCGCGACCGGCGAGCTGGAAGTCTCGGGCCGGCTGGGCGAACCGCCGTCGCTGGACCGTGTCCGCATCGCGGCCGGGGGGCTCAGCGCGCGCGGAACGGTTGCGCTGCGCCCCGACGGGCAGTTGGATCGCGCATCCTTTACCCGCGTGCAGGTGGGCGACTGGATCGATGCACCGGTGGAACTTGTCGGGCGTGGAGCAGGGGCCGTTCCGCTGGTCCGGGTTCTGGGCGGCAGCATCGACCTGCGTCAGACCTCTCTGGCCGGGAGGGGCGACAACACCGTACAAGGCCGGCGCAACGCGGGCGGGCCGGTTTCTCTGATCCTTGACCGGCTGCAGATTTCCGAGGGGATCGCCCTGACCGATTTCCGGGCCGAACTGGACATGTCCAACGGCGCGAACGGTCAGTTCTCGGGCAAACTGAACGAATATGCCCCGGTCACCGGCACGGTGGTGCCACAGGCCGGACGAAGCGCCTTTCGCATCCGTTCAAGCGATGCGGGTGGCTTTTTCGCCTCCGCCGGTCTGTTGAAACAGGCGCGCAACGGCACGTTGGAGGTGATCCTGACGCCGGGACGTGGCGCGGGTGTCTACGAGGGCAAGATGGAGGCGCGCGGCAACATGCGCCTCAAGGATGCCCCCGCAATGGCCGCGTTGCTCAATGCGCTCAGCGTGATCGGCATCCTCGAGCAGATGGGCGGGGAGGGCATCCACTTCAACCAGGTCGATGCGCGCTTCCAGCTTTCGCCGGACCGGGTGACATTGTATTCGGGCAGCGCCATCGGGGCGTCGATGGGGATTTCGATGGACGGGTACTACTACATGGGCAACGGTCAGATGGACATGCAGGGTGTGATCTCGCCGCTTTACCTGGTGAACGCCGTGGGCGGCATTTTTACCCGGCGGGGCGAGGGGCTGATCGGGTTCAATTACCGCCTGCGCGGACAGGCCAGCGACCCGAGGGTCGAGGTCAACCCGCTGTCGGCGCTGACGCCGGGCATGTTCCGCGAGCTTTTTCGCCGTCCACCCCCGCGCCAACCCGAAAGCCGCGCGGGCGGGCAGGCCGCGCCGTCGACACAGCCGACGCAGGACAGCACCACACCGACGGCAGAACAGACCCCGCAGACGAATACCGGGACCGACCGATGAAACTTGCCGATTTCGATTTCGATCTGCCCGAGACGCTGATCGCCACCCGGCCCGCCAAACCCCGCCCATCCGCCCGGTTGCTGGTGGCCGAGGGGGACAGCATCACGGATGCGCGGGTCTATGATTTGGGCCGATGGCTGCGCCCCGGCGACAGGCTGATCCTGAACGACACTAAGGTGATCCCGGCGCGCCTCTTCGGCCTGCGCGCCCGCGACACCGCGCAGGGCCCGACCGAAGCCCGCATCGAGGTGACACTGCTGGACGCCACGCCCGAAGGAAACTGGCGGGCCATGATCAAACCGCTCAAGAAGGTGCAGGAGGGCGAAACACTCACCTTTTCGCAGGACCTCAGCGCGCAGCTGGTCGGCAAGCAGGACGGACAGGGCGTGTTGCACTTCAACCTGACGGGCGAGGATTTCGACGCCGCGCTGAACGCGGCGGGCGCGATGCCGCTGCCGCCCTACATCGCCGCCCGCCGCGCGGCGGATGAGCAGGACCGCGAGGACTATCAGACGGTTTTCGCCGAGAAACGCGGCGCCGTCGCCGCGCCGACCGCCTCGCTGCATTTCGATCAGGCCTTGCTGGACGGGCTTGCCGCACAGGGCGTGGCCTTCACCCATGTCACGCTGCATGTGGGGGCGGGCACGTTTCTGCCGGTCAAGGTCGAGGATGTGACGACCCACAAGATGCATGCCGAATGGGGCGAGGTAACAAAAGAGGCCGCCGCCGAGATCGCGACCACCAAGGCGGCGGGCGGGCGGGTGATCCCGGTGGGCACCACCGCCTTGCGCCTGATAGAAAGTGCCGCACGCTCGGGCTGCATCCAGCCGTGGCGGGGCGAGACGGACATCTTCATCTATCCCGGTTTCGCCTTCCACGTCACCGATGCGCTGATGACCAATTTTCACCTGCCCAAATCCACGCTGATGATGCTGGTCAGTGCGTTGATGGGCCGGGACCGGATCATGGATATCTATGCCCATGCCGTGCGGGAGCGGTATCGCTTTTTCAGCTACGGCGATGCCTCGCTCCTGATCCCGTGAAACGGGCATTCATGCGCGTTTCGACGGGCTTTGATGTTTCGGGACACGGTCGGAAAACTTTGGACGGGCGGTTTCCGGCCTTTGGGCGCGTGTGGTTTCAAAGTGCCTTGATCCGGGCGGCAAAGCCTGCGACGGGGCGCGGAAGGACCCGCGCTGGTCGCGAACCGGCGGGACGCGCCACGCTTTGCCCGGGTAACAGGGCGGCAGGATTGTTGGAGACGCAAGATGTTTTCGGTGTTTTCGAGCGCATGGGCCCTGTTGCTGGGCATGATGCTGTTGCAGGTCGGCAATGGCATGCAGGGCACGCTTTTGGGTATCCGTGGCGAGATCGAGGGCTTTTCCACGCTTGAAATGTCGCTGGTGATGTCGGGCTACTTCGTGGGCTTCCTGTTCGGGTCGCGCATGGCGCCCGAGATGATCCGCCGCGTGGGCCATGTGCGCGTCTTTGCGGCGTTGGCCTCGATGATCTCGGCGGTGATGATCCTCTACCCCACCCTGGCCGACCCCTATGCCTGGGGCGCCGGGCGCATCCTTGTGGGGTTCTGTTTTTCGGGCGTGTATGTCACCGCCGAAAGCTGGCTGAACAATGCGGCAACGAATGAAAACCGCGGCAAGGCGCTGTCGCTTTACATGATCGTGCAGATGATGGGGATCGTGGGCGCGCAGGCCCTGATGCTGGTGGCCGACCCGGGCGGGTTCATCCTGTTCATCATCCCGTCGGTCCTGATTTCGCTGGCCTTTGCGCCCATTCTGCTGTCGATCAGTCCGACACCGGCC
>JANSYB010000733.1 GCA_024742655.1 Paracoccaceae bacterium
CCGTGGCGCTGGAGGGTTTTGACAAAGGCTTCCTCGGTGGTCATTTTCATGATCTTCACTCCTGTCATAGGGAAAAGCCGGCCCGTCCGGCGCGTTGCGGCGAACCTAGCGTCACCGGCACCATGCTTCTAGGGCCAGTTTGAACAGGTGGGTATAGCCAGAAACGCAGGTTAATGAGACATTTTGTTTCATTTTTTTGACAAATTCAGCAGCAGCGCCTGCGCAATTCTGAGTGCCACTTGGGATTCCCTAATTTTTTCAGCGCCTTGAAAGGGCGCCCCTACGGAAACCCGACAGGGTCACCTTCGCAGCTCCTCTGCCAGAATCGCTATGCCATCGGGAATCTTCTCACTGGGAATCGAGGAATAGGCCAACCGGTAGAAATTGCGCGGGGCATCCGCCCCGAAGAAAGGGCGGCCCGGCTCGATCAGAACGCCACGCGCACGCAAGCGATGGTCCAGTTCTTCGGTGTCCACGCCGTCCGGAGCGCGCATCCAGATGGAGCTGCCACCGAACACGCCCCGCCCCTCCGGCTCCAGCCCGTTCTCCGACAGCGCCCGTTCCATCGCGGCGCGGCGCCGGGCAAAGACCTGCCCCATGCGCCGGATCAGGCTGTCATAATGGCCAAGGCTCAGGAAATAGGCCGCCGTGCGCTGCACGTGGCCGGGCGGGTGGCGCAACACGCTGGCCCGCAGCGCCCGCGCCTCGCGGATGAACGCCTGTGAGCCCACCAGATAGCCCAGCCGAAGACCGGGAAAGATCGACTTGGAAAAGCTGCCGACATAGATCACGCGCCCGTCGGTATCCAGCGACTTGAGCGCAGGCAATGGCGCGCGCAGGAACGATATCTCGAACTCATAATCATCCTCGACGATCAGGGCATCCATGTCCCGCGCCTTGTTCAACAAGGCCCGGCGTCGCTCAAGCGGCATGGTGGCATTGGTGGGTGACTGGTGGCTGGGCGTGGTGAAAATCACATCGGCCGCGTCCGGCAAGGCATCGGGCGGCACACCGTCGCGATCCACGTCCACAGGGGTCAAATGACAGCGCGACTGCATCAGGATATCGCGCAGCGCGTGGTAACACGGATTCTCGATTACCGCCGTACGCCGCTGCGTCAGCAAGACCTGCGCCGTCAGCCAAAGGGCGTTCTGCGCCCCCATGGTCAACAGGATCTCGCCGGGCTCTGCCAGAATCCCGCGACGCGGCAAGGTGTGACGCGCGATGAACTCGATCAGTTGCGGGTCGTCCTGGTCGTAATAATCCGTGGTCAAGGCCTGGAAATCTTTCTGGCCCAACGCACGCAAGGCACAATGCCGCCAGTTTGCATGATCGAACAGGCCCGGATCGGTCTGCCCGTAAATGAACGGATAGGGATAACGCGACCAGTCCTGCGGTTTTTCGGGTGTGGCCCCGCCGGTAAAACGGCGGCCAAGCGCGCGCGACCAGTCGATTGTGTCACGGCGCGGCTGACTGGGCAGGAAACGCGGTGGTTCAGGGGCGTTCGCCGAGACGTAAAAGCCCGACCGGTCCCGGCTTTCGATGTAA
>JANSYB010000560.1 GCA_024742655.1 Paracoccaceae bacterium
CTCGCTTTCGCCGAACAGAAGCTGCGCGCGGTAGCCGGTGAACAGCAACCGGTGCTGTGGCGAGACCAGAAGCGGGCGGCGCGCGCCGTCCATGACGGTGGAATTGACGGCGATGGGGGCGAAATCGCCGCGCCCCTCGACGGTGCGGCGCCCGATCCAGCGGATGGGCCGGGGCCCGTGGTCGCGCGTGACCACCAGATCGCCGGGCTTCAGCGTCTCGATCGCGCGTTCGCCCCAGGGTGTCAGGATGCGCGCGCCGGGGGTGAAGCAGATGATGTTCTCGATTTCGCTGAAGCTGACCGTGGTGCCATCGCCCAAGGCAAATGTGCCCGACAATCCGCCTGCGGCGTCGTCGGTATTGGTGAAGGTGATGTCAGCGAGGGTGACATCGGGTGTCAGTTGCAGCGTGTCGCCGTTGGTCTCGCCGGTTTCCCCGCCTGTGATGCTGATGGTGCCGCTGCCGCCTTCGCCCAGATCGCCCAGAACGAACAGGTCGTCACCGTCGCCGCCCTCGGCCACGTCGCCCTCGGCCAGGTACAGCTCGTCATCGCCCAGACCGCCGAACAGCTGGTCGTCCCCCGTGCCGCCCGACAGCACGTCATTGCCGTCGCCGCCGATGATCGTGTCATCGGCATTGCCGCCATCGATCGTGTCGTTGCCCAACCCGCCATCGAGGCTGTCCTGCGAACCGTTGCCGCCGCTGTCGGTGATCGAGTCGTCGCCGTCCCCGCCCAACACCGTGTCGTCGCCGTTGCCGCCGTCGATCGTATCGTTGCCACCCTCGCCGAGGATCGAATCGTTGCCCGACCCGCCATCGATGGTATCGGCGCCGTCCTGCGGCACGACGGTATCGAAATGGACGTCGGTGACGTTCACGCCCTGCGTATTCGTCAGGCCGTTTTCATATATGATGTCAATCGACTGAACCGGCCCGGCGATCTCGACCAGAACAGAACCGGTCAACGTGGCCGAACTGGTCGAGGTGTCATCCGACGTGACCGTGTTGCCCGAGACGGTCTGCCCGCCGCCTGGTGTCAGGGTGACCGCAACGGCATTGCCGTCCGCGTCGAAGGCATTGACGGTCAGGATGTCGCGGTGGTTGGCTGCGCCCCAGTCCACATCGTTGAGCCGGAACGTAACGTTCTCAACCTCGTTGCTCATCGCGCTGCCGGAACTGGCGGCAAAGTCTATGGTTGTGGTCGAGGTGGCCCCGTCGCCCGTGCCGAACAGGAACAGGCTGGAATTGGCGTCGAAGGGTTCCCCGCCGCCGACGTAGTTCGTGGTCGCGGTGTCCACCGTAAAGGTCGGATTGTTGTTGCCGTCATCGGTGAACCCGATGGTGACATCCATCTCGCCGGTGTTGTAGGTAAAGCCCCCCGACAGGTCGATGCCGTTGGTATCGAGCGTGTCCCAGTTCAGCGACTCGCTGACCGACGCGGCGCCATTGCTGTCGCCATAGATCGTGTCGTTGCCGTTTCCGCCGAGGATCGTATCGGCCCCGCCGCCGGCGGTGATACTGTCGGCCCCGCCGCCCGCATCGATCGAATCGTCCCCGTCGCCCGATTGCACCGTGTCATCGGGGTTGCCGAGCGTGTCGGTGTCGTCGTCCGTATAGGCGTTATCGATAACGTCGTCGTCGCCCGTGCCGCCGACAATACCGTCATTCGAGGTGAAGGTCGGTGTGGGTGGTGTTTCGACCGATGCCGTCGTGATGGTGTCCACCGGTCCGAAGGCTGGCACGAAATAGACGTTGCCGTCCGTGGCAAGGTAATATTGGCCCGGTTCGACCTCGTCGGTGAAGGTCGTGCCGCTCCATGTGCCCGACCAGATCCACTCGCCGGCGCCCAGATCTTCCTGGATCAGGAAATCGACAAGCGGATCGACAATGCCGTCCGCGGCGTCGAGCGATGTATCGCCAAGTTGGACCAGGTAACCCTGGGGCATAACCTTTACTCCTGCCACGCGGGACAAGATCCCGCAGCTTCCTCCGACGGGGCCCGGTCTGATGCCGGGTGATCCGCCTGCGCTGGCAGCGCGCGCGTCGTTGTTTCCAAAATGGATACAGATTGTCCGTGGCCGGAAAACGGACGGTTTCAGGCAAATTTTAGGTGAATTGGGGCGAAATCCGGGCCGCTTGTCAGGTGACGGCCGCCCGTTCGTGGTATTCGGGCGCGTCCCACAGGCGCTTGTTCAGCACCTCGGCCAGAACCGCCGCCGCGTGGTCGATGTCGGCCTCGTCCAGGTAAAGCGGCGTGATGCCGAAGCGCATGATATCGGGCGCGCGGAAATCCCCGATGACGCCGCGCGCGATCAGCGCCTGCATGGCGGCATAGCCCTGTTCGAAATGAAACGACACCTGGCTGCCGCGCTGCGCGGGGTCGCGTGGACTGGCCAGTTC
>JANSYB010000477.1 GCA_024742655.1 Paracoccaceae bacterium
AGAAAGTGATCAAGCTTGATAGCCAGGCGTTTACGCACGTGTCTCTCGTCCTTTTGACCTTCCCCAAGGCGGCGTCGTTATCTGCGCCCTTGTCGGGCTGATTGTGGTCTCGACGCGCTCCGAATTCCCTACACAGTGCTTCAAATCGGAGCAAGGTTTTTGGGCAGGTGATTCGGCGAAATGGTCGATTCATCGCCAAAGCGGCAGAAAATCGCCGATAAGCAATGGCTTGTCTATGCTTTCGGAGTAGGCGCATCGGCCAGCGGCCAATAGAAATCAGGCGGCAATCCGGCCTCGGCGCGCTTCTCCTCGTTGAAAGGCGGTTTGAGCGCGCCGTGAAAGTAGCGCCGGACCAGATCGTGAAAGGCGTCCTTTGGGTCGCGCTCGTGGCGACCGCACAGGAAGTGGAACCACTTGGAGCCATAGGCGACATGTGCGACCTCTTCGGCATAGATCACGTTCAGCGCCTCGACGGCACCGGTGTCGCCCGCGCGCTCGAAAACCTCGATCATGCCCGGGGTGACGTCCAGACCGCGCGCCTCCAGCACCATCGGCACGACGGCCAGCCGTCCCATGAAATCCGTGGCCGTGTCCTCGGCCGCGCGCCACATGCCGGCATGCGCATCCAGCGCGCCGTAATGGCTGTCCTTGGCCTCAAGACAGTCGCATATCAGGTTGAAATGCTTTGACTCTTCGTCGGCCGCCTTGACCCAGTCATCATAGAAACCGGGCGGCATGGGCGTGTCGGCAAAGCGCGCGATGATGTCCCAGTGCAGGTCGACGGCGTTCAATTCGATATGCGCCACGGCATGCAGGATGGCCAGTCGCCCCGGCTCGGTGCCCGGGCGGCGGCGTGGCACGTCGCGCGGATCAAGCAGGCGCGGGGCATCGGGCCGCGCCGGGCGCAGGGGCGGGGCCGCGCGACCAACGGGGATCGGATCACCGGCCTCTCGCGCGGTGAACCACGCGGCCGCATGGGCCCGCGACAGCGCCGTTTTCTCACGCCCGTCGGCGGTGGTCAGAACGTCCACCGCCATGTCGCACAGGGTCTGCTGCGTCACAGGGCTTTGACCGCGTCCAGTACTTCGTCGGCATGGCCCGGCACCTTGACCTTGGGCCAGATGCGCAGGATCGTTCCATCCCCGCCGATCAGGACGGTCGTGCGCTCGATCCCCATGTATTTCTTGCCGTACATGCTTTTCTCTTTCCAGACGCCGTATTGCTCGCACACATCGCTGTCGGCATCCGACAGCAGCGGGATACCCAGATCATGCTTGTCGCGGAACTTGTCGTGTTTGGCCACGGTATCCTTGGAGATACCGAACACCTTGGCGCCGGCGGCCTCGAACTGTGATGACAGCCCGGTAAAGGCGATGGCCTCCTTGGTGCAGCCCGACGTGTCATCCTTGGGATAAAAGAACAAAACAACGGGCGCGGGGCGCAGGGCGGACAGGGTCACCTCCTCGCCGCCATCGCGGGGGAGGGTGAAATCGGGGGCCATATCGGCGATCTCGGGCATGTGCGGCTCTCCTTTTGCAAAAAGTGAGTTTCATATTAGGGCGCAAAAGGCGAGAATAAAGGCAACGGGCAGGCTGTAACGCATAAACGGGAAAAATGAACGACAGCGGTGACAAAAAGCCTCGCGGCAAGCGGCTCAAACGGGCCGGGCTGTGGAGTGTCGGCGTGATTTTCGCGCTGACCGCCGCGGCGGCGATTGCGCTTGTCTCGGTGATCGGGGCGCGTCTGTCGGCGCCGGACTGGCTGCGCGCGCGCATCACCGAAAGCATCAACGCGGACCTTCAGGGCGTGTCGCTGCGCTTTGGCGATGTGGCGGTGGTGCTGCAGGATGACATGGTGCCCCGCCTGTGGCTGCGGGACGTCACGGTGCGCAACACCGCGGGCACGCCACTGGCCAAGCTGTCGGACGTGCAAAGTGCCGTTGCCCTGCGCCCGTTGCTGCGTGGTGATCTGCAACCGGGCTATATCCGGCTGAGCGGTGCGCAACTGATCCTGCGGCGGGCGCAGGACGGCGCGGTTGACCTGTCAGTCGGCGAGGCCGCCGCCCCGGTGGAGCAGGCCGGCAATCTGGCGCAGCTCATCGGGCAACTGGACGCGCTTTTGCAATCGGCGCAATTCGCCGCACTGGACGAGGTCGAGGCCGACAACCTGACCCTGCGTTACGAAGATGCCCGGGCCGGGCGCGCCTGGACGGTGGATGGCGGGCGCATGTCGCTTGAGCGCGACGGCGACGACCTGCGCCTGCGCGGCGATTTCGCCCTGCTGGGCGGGCGCGACTATGCCACCACGCTTGAAATGAACTATGCCAGCCGGATCGGGCAGACGGCGGCCGAGATCGGCATCAGCTTTCAGGACATGCCCGCCCGCGACATCGCCGGGCAATCCCCAGCGCTGGCCTGGCTGGGCGCGCTGGATGCGCCGATTTCCGGTGCGTTGCGGGCCAGTGTCGATGAGGCGGGCGCGCTTGGCCCGTTGAATGCGACCCTGCAGATCGGGGCCGGGGCGCTGCGCCCGACCGAGGCCACCCGCCCGGTCAGTTTCGACTCGGTGCGCAGTTATTTCACCTATGACCCCAGCCGGCAGGTGATCGAGTTCAACGAACTCGCCATCGACAGCAAATGGGTCAGCACACGCGTCGAGGGGCGCGCCTATCTGGTCGGGGTCGAACAGGGCTGGCCCCGCGAAATCGTCACCCAGGTCACGCTGGGCGAGATCCGCACCAACCCGGATGGCCTTTATCCCGAACGCCTCACGCTCGAAGCGGCCACGCTGGACATGCGTCTGCAATTGGATCCTTTCGTCCTGAGCCTTGGTCAGATGAGTTTGCAGGACAAGGGAGAGCGCCTGGTTCTGACAGGCGAGGCGCGGGCCGAGCCCGAGGGCTGGCATGTCGCGCTCGACGGCAAGATGGGGGCGCTCACGCCCGAACGG
>JANSYB010000465.1 GCA_024742655.1 Paracoccaceae bacterium
ATCTTCGCCGGCGCGGCAATCTCGGTTTATCTGCAGCGCGCCCTGGGCGGCGGAGGTGTCGCATGATCCGGCTCGTTGCCTTGGCCTGTGGTCTGTTATGTGGCGCAGGCGTCTTGATATCCGGCCTTTTTGACCCGGCTTTGCTGCAAGACTTTATTCTGCCGCAGTCGGACTGGAGTGCCTCTCTGGCACTTGGCCTTTCCGTCGCGATACTTGTGACCGGCCTGATTAGGGTCCTGTCAGGTAATCGTGATGCGCCGCTGCTGGGGGGCAAGATGCACGTGACGTTTGGCGCAACGGGCTGGAAACCGCTGGCGGGTGGTTTGTTGTTCGGCCTGGGCTGGGGGCTGGCCGGTTATTTTCCGTTGACCGCAATGGTCGCTGCCGGGGCGTTTTCTCCGGGTGCGCCGATCTTTCTGGCCTCGGTTCTTGCAGGCATGATTGTGAGTGACCTGCTGACAGCTGGCCGCAAACCCACCGGTGGCAGGCGGATATCGCGCGGTTGACCACATCTGCCGGATTTTGGCAGCGCCCAACCGACAAGTGTGAGGGATGTTAGGCGACAGGGAGATGACTTGCCCGCGTGCACTGCGAATACCCGTACTCCCGCTGTGCTATCAAGGCCTGTTGCCGTTGTTTTCCATGCGCCAAGCCTGTTTCGCGCGCTCCATCATGTTCTTTGCTTCCAAATGCCCGCAAACTCCTGTATGGCCCCACACATCTGAAACGTGACGCCCTAGACCCCGGCGCATGGGATGATGAAGGGGTCGGCGGCAATGGGGCCGCCAATGAAACGGAGGACTTGGGATACGCCCAAGAGTGCCTCCAGCCAGGAAAACGATAGATGTTCAACGAAGTGAAAAAATCGATCCAGTGGGGCGAAGAAACGCTGACACTGGAAACGGGCAAGGTTGCCCGTCAGGCGGATGGCTCGGTCATCGCCACATATGGGGAAACATCGGTCATGGCGAACGTGACCTTTGCAAAGCAACCCCGCGAAGGTCAGGATTTCTTTCCGCTGACCGTCCACTACCAGGAAAAATACTATGCTGCGGGCAAGGTGCCCGGTGGTTTCTTCAAGCGGGAGGCCCGGCCGACCGAAAAGGAAACGCTGACCGCGCGCCTGATCGACCGTCCGATCCGCCCGCTGTTCGTACCGGGCTTCAAGAACGAAGTGCTGGTGATGTGCACCGTGCTGAGCCATGACCTCGTCAACGACCCGGACATGGTGGCGATGATCGCCGCATCGGCCGCGCTGACGATTTCCGGTGCGCCCTTCATGGGCCCGATCGCGGGCTGCCGCGTCGGCTTCAGCGATGGCGAATACGTCCTGAACCCCGAGGTCGACGACATGCACGACCTGCGCAACAACCCCGAGCAGCGCCTCGACCTGGTTGTGGCAGGCACCAAGGACGCCGTGATGATGGTGGAATCGGAGGCCTATGAGCTCTCCGAGGAAGAGATGCTGGGCGCGGTCACTTTTGCGCATGAGCAGATCCAGCCAGTGATCGACCTGATCATCGACCTGGCCGAGGACAGCGCAAAAGAACCGTTCGACTATCAACCGGCCGACATCTCGGAGCTTTTCGAGGCCGTCAAGGCCGCGGGCGAGGACAAGCTGCGCGAGGCTTATGCCATTCAGGACAAGCAGGAGCGCACCACGGCCCAGAACGCTGCGCGTGAGCATATCCTGAGCAGCCTGACCGAAGAACAGCGCGACGACATCAACGTCGTGCAGGCCATCAAGAAGCTCGAAGCCGCGATCCTGCGCGGTGACATCGTCAAATCCGGCAAGCGGATCGACGGCCGCGCGCTCGACGAGGTACGTCCGATCGTTTCCGAAACCGGCCTTCTGCCGCGTACGCATGGTTCGGCGCTTTTCACCCGTGGTGAAACGCAGGGCTTGGTCGTGACCACGCTGGGCACCGGCGATGATGAACAGATAATCGACGCGCTGCATGGCAATTTCCGGTCGAACTTCCTGCTGCACTACAACTTCCCGCCCTACTCGGTTGGTGAAGCGGGCCGCGTCGGCCCTCCGGGACGTCGTGAAATCGGCCACGGCAAACTGGCGTGGCGTGCCTTGCAGGCGGTTCTGCCCGCGGCGACCGATTTTCCCTACACGATCCGCGTGGTCTCCGAGATCACGGAATCCAACGGGTCTTCGTCGATGGCCTCCGTCTGCGGCGGCTCTTTGTCGATGATGGATGCGGGCGTTCCGCTCAAGGCGCCGGTGGCCGGTGTCGCCATGGGTCTCATCCTGGAGGATGACGGCTCTTACGGGGTTCTGACCGATATTCTTGGCGACGAGGATCACCTCGGCGACATGGATTTCAAGGTCGCGGGCACCGAGAACGGGATCACCAGCCTGCAGATGGATATCAAGGTTGCGGGCATCACGCCCGAGATCATGCAAACCGCACTGGCGCAGGCCAAGACGGGTCGTCTGCACATCCTGAACGAGATGGCCAAGGCCCTGACCGAGGCATCGGAATTCTCGATCCACGCGCCACGGATTGAGACGATGAACATCCCGACCGACAAGATCCGCGAAGTGATCGGGTCGGGCGGCAAGGTCATCCGCGAGATCGTCGAAGTGTCGGGTGCCAAGGTCGACATCAACGACGAGGGCGTGATCAAGATCGCATCGCCCAACGGTGAGGCCATTCAGAAAGCCTATGACATGATCCACTCGATCGTGGCAGAGCCGGAAGAGGGCCACATCTACAAGGGCACGGTCGTCAAGATCGTCGATTTCGGTGCCTTCGTGAACTTCTTCGGCAAGCGGGATGGCCTTGTGCATGTCAGCCAGATCGAGAACCGGCGCCTGAACCATCCGTCGGATGTTCTCAAGGAAGGTCAGGAAGTCTGGGTCAAGCTGCTGGGCTTTGATGACCGCGGCAAGGTCCGCCTGTCGATGAAAATGGTCGATCAGGAAACCGGCGAAGAAATGAAGAAAGAAGAACCGGCCGACGGCTGATCCTTCTTTGCGAACCAGAAAAGGCCCCGGAATTCCGGGGCCTTTTTCGTTGGCTGATTCGTGACGCGACGTCACGA
>JANSYB010000109.1 GCA_024742655.1 Paracoccaceae bacterium
AGGCCTGCCGCCTGCGTCTGGCCATCGCCGACGCGGCCGAGGCATTCTATGCGCATCTGGACGGAATCACGCTCGATTCGCTGGTCTGCGACAACGATGCGTTGATGGATATCTTTTCTCCCAAACTGTGCTCCAATAAGGCTTGAAGTGGCCGCACTTGCGGATTAGCGTGACCCGTGATCGGAACGGGAGAACCGGCTTTGCCGGTGCCGAAGGAGCAACCGCCCCGGAAACTCTCAGGCGACAGGGACCGTCCGACCGACATGAACTCTGGAGAGAGCCCGATCTTGTCGGGCCGCCGAAGGGATAGCGATCTCAGGCGAAAGGACAGAGGGGGCATCGCCGCGGGCCGGATTGGCGCGCAGACGTGATGCCGGTTGCCTTTCCAAGCACCCAACCGGCCAGGACTGGGAGAGTTGGTTTGAGTGACCTGCGCCAGACGCCACTGACCGCGCTGCACCGTGATCTGGGTGCCAAAATGGTGGCCTTCGCCGGATATGACATGCCCGTTCAGTACAAGGCGGGTGTGATGAAAGAGCATCTGCACACCCGTTCGGGTGCCGGATTGTTCGATGTCAGCCATATGGGCCAGGTCCTGATCCGGCATGAGGCGGGATATGGCGGCGCGGCCCGCGCGCTCGAGGCGCTTGTGCCGGTCAGCCTTCTGGGCCTTGGCGAAAAGCGGCAGCGCTATGGCTTTTTCACCAATGATCAGGGCGGCATCCTCGATGACCTGATGATCACGAACCGGGGCGATCACCTGCTTTTGGTGATCAATGCCGCCTGCAAGCAAACCGATATCGCGCTGATGGAGAAGGGCCTGCCTGACTGCGAGGTCGCGCCGGTCACCGATCGCGCGCTGCTGGCCCTGCAAGGCCCACGCGCCGAAGAGGTGCTGGCGCCCATTGCCGCGGGCTGCGAAATCATGAAATTTCTCGATACCGGGATTTTCACGTCCGATTACGGCGAACTTTGGGTGTCGCGTTCCGGCTATACCGGTGAAGACGGCTACGAGATTTCCGTGCCCGAGGCGGAGGCGGAGCGGTTGGCCCGTGATCTGCTTGCCCATGCGGCGGTGGCGCCGATCGGCCTGGGCGCCCGGGACAGTCTGCGGCTCGAGGCGGGGCTGTGCCTTTATGGGCAGGACATCGACACAGACACCAGCCCGGTCGAGGCGGGGCTCAGCTGGGCCATCCAGTCGGTGCGCCGCCGCGGCGGCGATCGCGAGGGTGGCTTTCCCGGCGCGGACCGTATCCTTGACGAGTTGGAAAACGGTGTGGCGCGCTGTCGCGTGGGCCTGTGCCCCGACGGGCGGGCGCCCATGCGCGAGGGCTCCGAACTCTTTGCGGCAAAAGAGGGTGGCGAGGCGATCGGCCGGATCACGTCGGGCGGCTTCGGGCCCAGCCTCGGCGTGCCGGTGTCCATGGGATATGTGCCAGCCAGCCACGCCACCGCGGGCACCATGCTTTACGGGGAGGTGCGCGGCAGACGGATGCCGGTGACGGTGTCCGAGCTGCCTTTCGTCCCCGCCAATTTCAAACGCTGAACATCAGGGAGAGCGCGATATGAAATTCACCGAAGAACATGAATGGCTGATGGATGAAGACGGCGTGGTCACCGTCGGCATCACCGCTCACGCGGCTGAGCAACTGGGCGATATCGTTTTTGTCGAACTGCCCGAGATCGGCGCACAGGTCACCAAGGATGACGAAATCGTCGTCATCGAAAGTGTCAAGGCGGCCTCTGATATCCTGGCGCCGATCGACGGCGAGATCGTCGAGGTCAACGCGGCCATCGTCGATGAGCCGGGCAAGGTGAATGAGGACCCGCAGGGGGAGGGATGGTTTTTCAGGATCAAACCCTCCGATCCGGGCCAGATGGCCGATTACATGGATGAGGCCGCCTATCAAAGCTTCATCGGCTGACTGAAAGGGACGGGCGAAAATTCTTGGAAAGTATTTTGCCAAAAATCTTCAAGAGATTTTTTGCGCCCGGACGATTGACCGATCGAGCCGGCATCGACGCGGGACATAGCACGAGGAGCAAGACATGCCTTTTACGCCCACCGACTACCTGCCATATGATTTCGCCAACCGCCGCCATATCGGCCCGTCGCCAGAGGAAATGGCCGACATGCTGGGCACGCTTGGCGTCGACGGTCTTGATGACCTGATCGAGCAGACCGTGCCGGCATCCATTCGGCAGGCGGCTCCTCTGGCCTTCGGCAAGCCCAAGTCCGAACGCGAGCTCATGCATCACATGCGGATGGTCGCGGCCAAGAACAAGGTTCTGACAAGCCTGATCGGGCAGGGCTATCATGGCACTGTCACGCCGCCGGCGATCCAGCGCAACATCCTGGAAAACCCGGCCTGGTACACCGCCTATACGCCCTACCAGCCCGAGATCAGCCAGGGTCGGCTCGAGGCGTTGCTGAATTTCCAGACCATGATTTGCGATCTGACCGGTCTCGACATCGCCAATGCCTCCTTGCTGGACGAGGCCACCGCCTGTGCCGAGGCGATGACCATGGCACAGCGCGTGGCCAAGTCGAAACAGAGCGCGTTCTTCGTCGATCAGGCGTGTCATCCTCAGAATATCGCGGTGATCCGGACGCGCGCCGCACCGCTCGGCATCGAGGTGATCGTCGGCGATCCCGACGACATGGACGCCTCGCAGGTCTTTGGCGCGCTTTTCCAGTATCCTGGGACCTACGGGCATCTGCGCGATGTCACCGGGCATATCGAGCGTCTGCACGCGGCGCAGGCCATCGGCATCGTCTCGGCTGATCCTCTGGCACTGACCTTGCTCAAGGAACCCGGCGCGATGGGTGCCGATATCGCCGTGGGCAGTGCGCAACGCTTCGGCGTGCCGATGGGGTATGGCGGCCCGCACGCGGCCTATATGGCCTGCCGCGAGGCCTACAAGCGCGCCATGCCCGGTCGCATCGTGGGTGTCAGCATCGACAGCCACGGAAACCGGGCCTACCGATTGTCGCTGCAGACTCGCGAACAGCATATCCGCCGCGAGAAAGCGACCAGCAATGTCTGCACGGCGCAGGCCCTTCTGGCCGTCATGGCCTCGATGTACGCGGTGTTTCATGGGCCGAAAGGCCTCAAGGCCATCGCGCAGCGTATTCACCGCAAGACCGTGCGCCTGGCCCGCGGGCTCGAATCGGCGGGGTTCAAACTGCAACCCGAGACGTTTTTCGACACGATCACGGTGGATGTGGGCCCCCTGCAGGCGGCGGTTCTGAAATCCGCGGTGGACGAAGGGATCAACCTGCGCGCCGTGGGCGATACGCGCATCGGCATCACGCTGGACGAGGCGACCCGCCCGGCCAATATCGAGGCGGTCTGGCGCGCCTTCGGGATCACCACGCCCGATGACGACCTGACACCGGAATACCGCATCCCCGACGGTCTGCTGCGCCTGTCCGATTACCTGACCCACCCGATCTTTCACATGAACCGGGCCGAGACCGAGATGATGCGCTACATGCGTCGTCTTGCCGACCGTGATCTTGCGCTGGACCGCGCCATGATCCCGCTGGGAAGCTGCACGATGAAACTGAACGCCGCGGCCGAAATGATGCCGGTCAGCTGGCGCGAGTTTTCGCGCCTTCATCCCTTTGTGCCGGCGGACCAGGCCGAGGGATACAAGGAATTGATCGAGGACCTCAGTCACAAGCTGTGCGAGATCACCGGATATGACGCCATGTCGATGCAGCCCAATTCCGGTGCGCAGGGCGAATATGCCGGGCTTCTGACCATTGCGGCCTGGCATCGCGCGAACGGGCAGGGGCATCGCAATGTCTGTCTTATCCCGATGAGTGCGCATGGCACCAACCCCGCCAGTGCGCAGATGGTCGGATGGAAGGTCGTTCCGGTCAAATCCGCCGAGAACGGCGACATCGATCTTGACGATTTCCGTGCCAAGGCCGAGGCACATTCTGAAAACCTCGCCGGCTGCATGATCACCTATCCCAGCACCCATGGCGTGTTCGAGGAAACCGTTCTGGATGTCTGTGCGATCACGCATGAGCATGGTGGTCAGGTCTATATCGACGGGGCCAACCTCAACGCGATGGTGGGGTTGTCGCGGCCGGGTGATCTGGGCGGCGACGTGAGCCACCTCAACCTGCACAAGACGTTCTGCATTCCGCACGGTGGCGGCGGGCCCGGCATGGGGCCGATCGGGGTGAAGGCCCATCTGGCGCCGCATCTGCCCGGCCACCCCCTGCATGCGGAGACGGAGGGGCCGGTGTCGGCGGCCCCTTATGGATCGGCCTCCATCCTGCCGATCAGCTGGGCCTATACCTTGCTGATGGGCGGTGAGGGCATGACACAGGCCACGCGGGTGGCGATCCTGAATGCCAACTACATCGCCAAGCGTCTCGAAGGGGCGTATGACGTGCTCTACAAGGGGCGGTCGGGCCGGATCGCACATGAGTGCATCCTCGACACCCGCCCCTTTGCAGAAAGTGCCGGTGTGACGGTGGACGATATCGCCAAACGGCTGATGGATTGCGGGTTTCACGCACCGACGATGAGCTGGCCGGTGGCGGGCACCCTGATGATCGAGCCCACCGAATCCGAGACCAAGGCCGAGCTGGATCGTTTCTGCGATGCGATGCTCGCGATCCGCGAAGAGATCCGGGACATCGAAGATGGCCGCATCGACCGCGAGAACAACCCGCTCAAGAACGCGCCGCACACGATGGAGGACCTCGTGAAGGACTGGGATCGGCCCTATTCGCGCGAACAGGCCTGCTTTCCGCCGGGTGCGTTTCGGGTCGACAAGTACTGGCCGCCCGTGGGTCGCGTCGACAACGCCTGGGGCGATCGCCATCTTGTCTGCACCTGCCCGCCGATGGAGGACTATGCAGAGGCGGCGGAGTAACGGGAATGGGGCGCGCCGCTCGGGCTGCCCGGTCTTGATCGCGCAAGGTTCGGCGCGTTGCGTCAAACCGTTTCTCGACCTGCGGCGGGCTGTGATATCCTGTGCCCACGGGGGGGCCGATGTCACAGCTTCGCAACCGTTGGATCACGGCCGAGGATATGGTGCGCTCGCGGGCCTGGCGCCGCGGCTATCATGATTTTCGCCGTGGCGAACCGCCCGATTTCGATGCGCGCGGTTCTCAGGCGCTGGCTTATGAATACGGTCGGCAGACCGCGGCCTACCTGACAGGGCAGGGATGCGATTTGCCACGGGTCACGCCGCATTGGCCGATCAATGACAGGCATGCGGAAATGCTGGCTTGCGCATTGTTGCGCTGCGTCACGAGACGCGAGGCGGCCGATCTGAGCGGGACCGGAATTTGTGAAAATTCCGGGCAAGAAAATGCGCATTTTCTTGCCCGTTTTCTGCGCAGAAAACGGGTGCGGTCCGGGCCGCGCGCGATGCCATGAAAGGCTGCGGTTATTCCGCCAGGAAGGCGAACCGGTCGCGCAGGCGGGTCCAGCTGTCCTCGTCCGGTGCCGCCAGAACGTAACCCTTTTCGATGCCGGCATTGTAATCGGCGCCGTCCAGCATCCGCACCACGCCGCCCGCGCGCTGGCAGATCAGCACGCCTGCCGCGTGATCCCACGGGTTCAGCGTGCCCGAGATCAGGAAATCCATGCCCCCCTGCGCCAGCGTGCGGTATTCGTGGCACGAACAGCGCAGCATCAGCGACCGGGCGAACTCGGGCAGGCAGGCGGCCATCTCGGCCTGCTTGTCCTCGGGCAGAAGGTAGAGGTGCAGGTATCCCGACATCTCGCCCAGTGCGCCGCCCTGCGACACCGACAGAGGCCGATCGCGGCCCAGGTTGCGGGTCAGAACCGCGGGGCCGTCTTCCTCGGCCATGATGCAATCGTCCATCACCGGGTCATACAGAAGCCCGAAGACCGGTTTGCCAAAGCGCAGCACCGACAGGATCACCCCGAAGAGCGGCAGGCCGTGAGCGAAATTCCACGTCCCGTCCACCGGGTCGAGCACGAAGGCCAGTTCAGCATCGGCCAGTTTGCCGCGCAGGTCCGGGTCGGCGGCGGCGGCCTCTTCGCCCACAACCAGCGCATGGGGAAACATCTGCTGGATGCCACGCGCCAGCATCGCCTCGGCGGCGGTGTCGGCCTCGGTCACGAGGTCGAACTTGCCGGATTTTGCCGAGATATCGGCATGGCCCAGATTGCGAAAGCGCGGCAGGATCTCGGTTTTGGCCGCGCGTCGCACCAGGTTGAGGATCGTGCTGCGCTGCGCGCGGCTCAGTGGCGAGGTCAGCGGAATGGGCAGGCTGTCGGACTGGGGCATCGGGGGCTCCTTGGCGAGTCGGCTTGGGCAGGCGCGTTCTGATTGGCATCGCTCCGGGGCAAGATCAACCGCGCTGACGCTTTTCGTGACTGTCCCGGTGCGCGGATGTCCGGCAAATGCGACGTACAGCCCTATTCGCGGGCGCGCAGGATCTGCGCCGGACGCGCGGCCATCGGGCCCAGGGCAAAGGCCAGCCCTGCCAGCAAGCTGATCAGCGCGCCCGAGCCCACGATCAGCAGCGCCGGCCCCCAGGCGATCTCGAACCCGGTGTCCATCACATAGTGGCTGACCGCCCAGGCCCCGGTGATCCCCGCGGCCAGCGCCACGCTGCCCGCCGCCGCGCCCAGCACGCCCGCCCGCAGGGTCAGGCCCCACAGGATGCGCGCGCGGCTGGCGCCCAAGGTCTTCAGGATCGCCGCCTCGTACCGGCGAGAACCCTGGTCCGCCGCCGCCGCCCCGATCAGCACCAGAAACCCGGTCATGAGGGTGGCCGCCGCACCCCAGGCCGTGGCCGAGGCCAGACCGGCCAGCAGACCGCTGACCCGTTCCACGGCATCCTTCACCCGGATCGCGGTCACATTGGGC
>JANSYB010000313.1 GCA_024742655.1 Paracoccaceae bacterium
AAAAAACCGGCGGCACTTGCGCGCCGCCGGAAAGATTGAGGCGGTCGATCGGATCAGGCGTCGAGCCAGACCTTTTCGAGATGCATCTCGCGGAACTGGTGCCGCTCTACGTTTTTGACCGCCGCATTGTGGTGCAGCGTCTGGTTGCGCCAGAACGGCTGGATAATCACCCCGTTGTCCTGGAGCCGCGCCTGAAGCTTGGCCGATACCTCGCGGCGTGCGTCGGCGTCGAAGATGCCGACCGCCTCTTCCAGCAGCGCATCGAATTCCGGGTCGTTATGACCGGACTCGTTCCAGGCCTCGCCCGATTTATAGGCCAGGCCCAGCACCTGCACCCCCAGAGGACGCGGGCCCCAGTTGGTTGTCGAGAACGGATACTTGGTCCAGTCGTTCCAGAAGGACGAGCCCGGGATCACCGTCCGCTTCACGTTGAAGCCGGCCTCGCGCAGCATCGCGCCGATGGCGTCCGTCGTCACGGTGCGCCAGTCACCGTCGATCGAGATAATCTCGAGTTCGGTTTCGGCATGGCCGGCGGCCGTGGCCATTTCCATCGCCTTGGCCGGGTCGGCCGCGATCTTGGGCAATTCGGCATATTCGGGGTGGAACGGGGCAACGTGGTGGTTTTCCGCCGTCTCGCCATCGCCGTTGATGCCCAGCAGCAGCGCAACCGAGTTATCGACGGCCAGCTGAACTGCGTTGCGCAACTCCTTGCTGTCGTAGGGCGGTGTATCCATGCGCATCCGCGCCACGATGGTGTTCGCGGTGGCCTTGGTCTTCTTTTCCAGGCCAAGCCCATCAAGCGTTTCGATGAAGTCCGCGGTCGTTTCGTCGTTCAGATCGATTTCATCGCCGTCGAAGGCTGCCACAACCGCCGCGCCATCGGTGCCGAAATCGATGAATTTGATGCCATCCAGATAGACATCACCACCCCACCAGCTGCCGTTCTCGCGGCGCTTGACCTCGGCGCCGGTGCCGACTTCGACCGAGACCAGTTCGAACGGTCCGGTGCCAATCGGGTTCTTGGCCAGGTCGCCATCGTCGCCGTGGCTGCGATGTACGATCAGTGCCGGATAATCCGACATGCCGGCGATCAGCGTGATGTCGGGGCGCGGCAGGTTCAGCTTGATGGTGTAGTCGTCGACCCGTTCGATCGCGCCGTCAAGTGCCTTGCCGGTTTCCTCATCGATCAGCGACGCCATGCGCGCGGCCATCGAATTGCCCTCGACGGCCTTGTCGCACCAGCGGTTCAGGTTGTGGATGACATCGTCGGCGTCGAAGGTGTCGCCATTGTTCCAGGTCACGCCCTGACGCACCTTGAGCGTGTAGGTCTTGGCGTCGTCCGAGACTTCCCATCCTTCAAGCAACATCGGCTTGAAATTGTAATCGACCCCCCAACGCACCAGCGGTTCGCAGAATTGACGTGCCAGGTTGCCCGGCTCGGTCCAGGAATACTTGCGCGGGTCGGCGATTTCCAGAACCCGGCTTGCGACACGCAGCACCCCGCCCTTCTTGCCTTCCTCGGCATGGGCCGGCGTTGGTGCAGCCATGCCCAGCAGGCCATAGGCGGCCGCCGAACTGGCGCCGAATGTGCTGGCAAGGGCCATGAATTCGCGGCGGCCCATCTTGCCGGCCTTGGTCTGTTCGGCCAGCTTGCGCACGACCGGGCGCACGTCTTCGCGGTGTTTCGATTTTGTCATGTTGTTCTCCCTGTTCTGTCAGAAAATCCAAGGCACAGCCTGATTATCCCGGGTGCAGTGTGACGCATCCACATGGGTCAATCCAGCCATTTTTCCATGGTGAATTCATCGGTTCGAGCCATGAGGATGGGGTGGCGGACCAAATGATCCTGTAATTTATCCGACGCGAAATGTTCTGTTTGCGACCATTTTGTCCGGCGAATCAAATCAATCCAAAGGCAGGGTGCCGCCGCGCTTTTCGTGATCCGAAATGAGACGGGCAATTCGCTCCTGGACGGGCGCCGCGCTGACCGGAGGGGAAAACTGAGTCAACACGTCTTTCCAGATCGCCGTGGCACGTTCGCTCGATGTCTTGGCTCCGCTCTCGGTCCAACTGCCGTGGTTGTCCAGATTGGCCACCAACGGGGTGTAAAAGGCAGTCTCATAGCGATCCATGGTCTGTGCCGTTGCAAAGAAATGCCCGCCCGGGGCGACCTCGGCCAGGGCATCGAACCCGATGGCATCTGCGGTCGCGTCGGCTGGTTGGCACAGTTCTGCCAGCGATTGCAGCATCTCGACATCATTGATGAACTTCTCATAGCCAAAGCTCAGCCCGCCCTCCAGCCAGCCCGCCGCGTGCACGACAAGCGTGGCATTGGACATCATGCAGCCCCACAACCCCATATCGTTTTCATTCGCGGCTTGCATGTCCGGCGCATTCGAAGCCGACCCGGCGGCAGACCGCCACGGCAGGCCGATCAGCCGGGCCAGCTGACCAGAGCCGATTTGCATCCGCGTCATCTCGGGCGTGCCGAAGGCGGGTGATCCTGATTTCATATCCACGTTCGAGGAAAAGCCGCCATAACTGACCGGGGCACCGGGCCGGGCCAGCTGTGACAGGCTGATCCCGGCCAGCGCCTCGGCATGTTGAAGGGTCAGTGCACCGGCCACCGTGACCGGCGCCATAGCCCCGGCAAGGCAAAAGGGCGTGACCACCGCCATCTGTCCCGCGCGGGCGAAGTCGATGATGCCCTGTGCCATGGGCCGATCGATCAGGCGCGGGGAATTGGTGTTGATATTGGTGCTGGCCCAGATGCCGTCGGCAAAGTCATCATCAGACAGGTTCAGCCCGATCCGGATCAGCTCGAACGCCTCCTCCACCTGGCCGCGGCCGCGGGCATAGACGAACATCGGCTTGTCGCCCAGCGTCAGCTGCGCGCGGGTCATAGCATAATGGCGGAACTGGATCGGCACGTCCTGCGGCTCCACGCAGGGGCCGAAACTGTGGATCACGTCGAAACTTTGACACAGTTTCAGCGTCTCCTCGAACGCCTCCAGCGTGCCGGGCCTGCGCCCGCGCTCGAGGTCACTTGCGTTGGGGCAACCCGCCCCGGCCTTGAAGATCAGCGACCCGGGCGCGTAGCTCAGCGCGCGGTCCGGGTTGGCGGCGTTCAGGGTGAAACCGGATGGCGCGGTGGCCAGCGCGCCGGTGACGATGTCCCGCCCGATATACACCATGTCATCGCGGACGATCGCCCCCGCCGCCGCGAAAATCTCGCGCGCTTCCGGCAGCAGGATCCGCAGGCCCAGTTCCTCCAGCACACGCAGCGCGGTTTCGTGCAGATTGGCGATTTCGTCGTCCGAGAAAACCGATTGGGGCGCAAAGGGGTGGCGAAGATGACGATAGACGGCGCTGCGATGCGGTGCGACGGTGCGGCCGCTCGTGCGGCCCCGGCGACGGCGGGACGAGGGCTCTGACATCGGCTATCCTGTGTGAAACCGCACCATCCGGCGCGTGATGTTATCGAAATCGGCCGTGCCGCCAAAAGATGCGGGACCAGTCCGACTCTCCATCCGGGTCATCGAAAGCGCGCCGCCTTCCGTCAGCACCGGCCACGGGTTTTCGCGGAGCGCGGGGGATGTCATGGCGTAGAAATCGGGGTGGCGCATGGGCGCAGCTTAGCCAAAATCGCCCCTCTGCCAATGGGGAATGGGGTTGAGGGACGCGCGGTGCACCGCTAAGGGAAGCAGACAAAGGAGCGTGCGGTATGAGCCTGAACACATTCGGACACCTGTTTCGCGTCACCACTTGGGGTGAAAGTCACGGGCCCGCCCTTGGCGCGACGGTCGATGGTTGCCCGCCCGGCGTGGCGGTGGACGAGGCCTTCATTCAGCAGTTTCTCGACAAGCGCCGCCCGGGCCAAAGCAAGCACACCACGCAGCGCAAGGAGCCCGACGCGGTGCGCATCCTGTCGGGTGTGTTCGAGGGCCAGACGACCGGCACCCCCGTGCAGTTGATGATCGAGAACACCGATCAACGGTCCAAGGATTATGGCGAGATCGCGCAGACCTTTCGCCCCGGCCATGCCGATATCACCTATCACCAGAAATATGGCATCCGTGACTATCGCGGGGGCGGGCGCAGTTCGGCGCGCGAAACGGCGGCCCGCGTGGCCGCCGGTGGGCTGGCACGCGCGGCGCTGTCCGTTCTGGCACCGGGCCTGGAAATTCGCGGATACATGACGCGCATGGGCGACAAGACGGTCGACCGCGCGCGCCTTGACTGGGACGAGATCGATCGCAATGATTTCTTCCTTCCCGATGCCGCATCGGTCCCGGAATGGGAAGATTACCTGCAGGC
>JANSYB010000503.1 GCA_024742655.1 Paracoccaceae bacterium
GCGTACAGGCCAACCGCCAGCGCAAAGGATTTCAGCACGGCGCCAAGGTTGGGCACCGCCACGGGACCGGGCCGCCTGATGCCGGCAACCGCCCCGACAGCCCCGCCCGAGGACAGGAAGGCATGCGCCTTGTAAAGCGAATGCGCCACGATATGCAGCAGCGCCAATGCCCACAGGCCCAGCCCGCATTGCAGCAGCATGAACCCCATCTGCGACACGGTCGACCAGGCCAGCGCGGTCTTGACCGCACTTTGAGTCAGCATGACCGCCGCGCCAAAGAGCGCCGAGAAGCCACCCAGCATCACCAGCGCGGCCATGGCCCCGGGACTTTGCTGTATGAGGCCCGCCATGCTGATCAGCAGCACACCGCCCGAATTGATGATCCCGGCATGCAGCAGGGCCGACACCGGGGTCGGCGCCTCCATCACCTCGGTCAGCCAGCCATGCAGCGGGAAGGCCGCCGTCTTGAGCCCCGCGGCCAGCACGACCAGTGCAACGGCCATGGCACCCGCAGGCGTCAGCCCGTTCTGGGCCGCCATCGTCGCCAGCGCCGTCAGGTCCGCCGTGCCATACCGGGCCACCAGCAGCACCGTCGCCACGATCAGCGCCGCGTCACCCGCGTGCCAGACAAGGGCAAACTTGGTCGCAGCACGCCGCGCCTCTGCCCGCACTGCATAAAAGAGCAGCAGGCGCCTGAGTGAGAGGCCAACCAGAAATGTGCCCAGAACAAGCGCCCAGAGGCTGGCCGATTGAACGAAGATCAGCACCGCCGCCAGCGTGGCCAGCATCAACCCGTGAAAGGCCCCCTCGCGCGCCTCGCCGTCCAGATAGCTGCGACTGTAGCGCAGAACGATCCAGCCGATGAAGGCCACCAGCAGGCCCAGTGTCACGCTGACAAGATCGGCCCGCAGCGCCAGCAGCATAGTGCCATCGAGGATCCCGACCTGCATCGGGCCGGATACGAAAAACTGCACAAATCCAACTGCCGTCAGCGCCAGAGAGACCAGCGCGGCCATTTCTGACCAGATGGGCAAACGGCCCGGGCGTCGACCCGGACGGGCCATAGCCGCACCGGCCACGGCCAGCAGGACAATCGGGGCAAAAAAAGTCAGCGAGACGGCTGAAAGCATGGATCTTCTCCTGTGGATACGCGTCCCGGCTTATCTAGAGACGCGCAAACAAGAAGAAAAATTCATAATTCATCGATTTTCGTTCTCTTTTACAGAACGAATAATCCGGTGAACCGTGTCAGTCCCGGGGGGTCAGGGCGTGTGGGCGCCCCTCGGCGATCTCAAGCCCGCGTCGCGCGAACCGTTCGGCCAGGGGGGCCAGCGCGGCGGCCTGCGGATCGGCGGCGCTGCCCTGTTGGGCGCGATCCGCGATCCCCACGAAGATCACCGCGAAACGGTAGAGGGCAAAGGCCGTGTGAAACGGCAGCAAAGGCGACGACCCGGGGCTTTTTTCCATGTAGCGGGCGATGACCTCGGCCTCTGTGGGCAGGCACATCGCCGCCAGATCGCAGCCCAGAAGCCCGCCATATTCATCGCGCGACGTGTGCCAGGGCATGCAGCAGAACCCCAAATCGGCCAGCGGATGGCCCAGTGTCGACAATTCCCAATCCAGAATGGCGACGACCTGCGGCCGCTCGGGGTGGAACATCAGGTTGCCCAGCCGGAAATCCCCGTGGCACAGCGCCACCGCCCCGTCATCGGGCGGCAGCGCCGAGACCAGCCAGCGGTGCAACGCCTCGATCGCGTCGATCGGCCCCGACAGCGCGGCGCGGTACTGCCGGTCCCACCGGGCGATCTGCCGCTCTAAGTAATTGCCGGGGCGCCCGTAATCCCCCAGCCCGACCTGCGCGGGCTCCAGCGCGTGCATCGCGGCCATCGTATCGGCGACGGCCATCCAGATCGCGCGCCGCTCCGGTGCGGGCAGATCGGCCAGCGTCGTGTCGGTGAACACCCGCCCCTCCACGCGCCGCATCAGGTAGAAGGGCGTGCCGATGATCCCCGGATCGTCGCAGTAAAGGACCGGTTCGGGCACGGGCACATCCGTGGGACAAAGCGCCGTGAGAACCCGGTATTCCCGGTCAATCGCATGCGCGCCCTTCAGAATGGGGCCATCGGGCTGTTTTCGCAAAACAAGCACACGCTGCGCCCAATCCAGGAAATAGGTCGGGTTGGACTGCCCGCCGCCGATCCGGGTCAGGTGAAACACGCCGTGATCCGGGCCAAGCTGTGCCGAAAGGTAGGCCCGCAGGCGGACCGCGTCGAAATCCGCGCCTGCCCCGGACGGGTTCACGCCCCGGTCTCCCACCGCCAGAATTCCGGTCCCTGCGTGTCAAGATGCCGGTGCAGCAGCATCTTGTGCACCTCGTCCGCGCCATCAACCAGCCGCGCCTGCCGGGCATAGCGATAGATCCATTCCAGCACGGTATCCTTGGAATACCCCCGCGCGCCGTTGATCTGGATGCCCACATCCGCCGCCTTGTGCAGCAGGTTGGCCACGTGGATCTTGGCCATCGACACCTCTTTCTGGGCAAAGCCGCCCCGGTCAATCTCCCACGCGGCCTTCATCACCAGAAGGCGGCCAACCTCGATCTGCATCGCCAGATCACCCAGCATGACCTGCACGCTTTCGCGTTCGGCCAGTCGCATGCCAAACCCTTCGCGCCGTGCGGCATACTCGGTCGCGATCTCGACACAGCGCCTGGCCAGTCCCAGCCACCGCATGCAATGGGTCAGGCGCGCCGGGCCAAGCC
>JANSYB010000500.1 GCA_024742655.1 Paracoccaceae bacterium
AAGGTCCGTCAACTCCCCGCGCGCAATGGCCTCGTGGGCCACCGACCGCGGCAGCCATCCGACGCCCAGACCGTGGCGCACGAATTGCAGGACTGCCGGGGTCAGGCCCGTTTCCGCCACGGGATAGGTCGAAACACCCCGCGGCAGGTGGGGCAGGATCTGCACCTTGAGCACCTCTCCCAGATAGATGTCGGCCGGGTACATCACGATCGGCAAGGCCGTCGCCGTGGCATCGAACCGCCCGGCCGCCGCCACGGGAATCAGCGCCTCATGCCCCAGCGTGACCTTTTCGAACAGACCGGAGTCGAATTGCAGCGCATCCTCGGGCGTTTCATAGATCAGGCCGACATCCACCTCGCGCCGCAACAACATCAGCTGGCATTCGCTGCGCGTGCCCGAACGCACCCGCATGGCAATCTCGCCACGACGGCCAAGACTGCTGACCAGCCATGGCGACACCATCGTGCTCAGCGCATGCTGACAGCCCAGCGACAACCGGCTTGCGCCCTGCCCCTGCGTCTCGGCCAGACCAAGACGCAAATCGCGCAGCTGCCGGGCGGCGTCGCGCAGCGCGCCTTCCATGTTGCGCACATGCGGCAACAGCGTGACCGGCTTTCGGTTGCGATCGAAAAGCGGTGCACCGAGCGCCTCCTCGATCCCTCGGATACGCCGGGTAAAGGCCGACGGGGTCAGCCGCCGACGGTCTGCCGCCCCGCTGAACGATCCGGCCTCGAGCACGGCCAGGATATCCTCGATCCATTCCAGTCGCATGATCGCACCAAAAGTTGCATTTAATGCAATTTATCATCATCATTTCGAAATTGTAAGGCAAAGGCAATTGTGGTTTCTTTCCAAAAAAGCAAATTCCGGAGATCGTCATGAACCTTGCCAAGTTTCCCCGCGTGCGCCTCGCGCATCTGCCCACCCCGCTTGAATACATGCCGCGCCTCAGCGAACACCTCGGCGGCCCGGACATCTGGATCAAGCGCGATGACTGCACCGGCCTCAGCACCGGCGGCAACAAGACCCGCAAGCTGGAATACCTGATGGCCGAGGCGCAGGCCGAGGGCGCCGAGATGGTGATGACCCAGGGCGCGACCCAGTCGAACCACGCCCGCCAGACCGCCGCCGCCGCGGCCAAGCTGGGCATGGACTGTCACATCCTGCTGGAGGACCGGACCGGTTACAATTACGACAACTACAAATACAACGGCAACGTTCTGCTGGATCACCTGCACGGCGCCACGATGGAGCATCGCGGCCCCGATCTGGACATGAACGCCGAGATGGAGGCCGTGGCCGACAAATTCCGCGCCGAGGGCAAAAAGGTCTACACCATTCCCGGCGGCGGCTCGAACGCAACGGGCGCGCTTGGCTACGTGAACTGCGCCTTCGAGATGCTGAACCAGTTCGTGACCATGGGCCTCAATGTCGATCACATCGTTCACGCCACCGGCAGTGCGGGCACCCAGGCGGGCCTGATCACCGGGCTCAAGGCGATGAACGCCAACATCCCCCTTCTGGGCATCGGCGTGCGCGCACCCAAGCCCAAGCAGGAGGAAAACGTCTACAACCTCGCCGTCAAAACAGCCGAGAAACTGGGCTGTCCCGGTGTCGTCGCGCGCGAGGACGTGGTCGCCAATACCGATTACGTCGGCCCCGGCTACGGCATGCCCGCCGATGACACGCTCGAGGCGATCGACATCTTCGCCAAACAGGAGGCGATCCTGCTGGACCCGGTCTATTCGGCCAAGGGCGCGGCGGGTCTGATCGACCTGATCAGAAAAGGCCATTTCAAGAAAGGCGAAAAGGTCGTATTCCTGCACACGGGCGGCGCGATCGGCTTGACGGGATACAGCCACTGTTTCGACGTGCCCAAGTAAAAGGGTTCGTTGGAAAGAGGCCACATGAAGACTGTCGGCGTTCTTGGCGGGATGGGGCCCGAGGCCACCATCCTGCTCATGCAAAAGGTGATAGCGGCGGTCCCGGCACAGGACGACGCCGATCACATCCCGCTGATCGTTCACCAGAACCCACAGGTGCCGTCGCGCATCAAGGCGCTGATAGAAGGCACGGGCGCGGACCCGATGCCGGTCCTGATGTCCATGTCGCAGGATCTCGAACGCGCGGGCGCGCAGGCGCTGGCCATGCCCTGCAACACTGCGCATCACTATGCGCCTGCGGTGGCTGGGGCGACGCCTCTGCCGTTTCTCAATATGCTGGACCTGACGGCGGCCTCGCTCGCCTCGCAGGGCGCACGTCGGGTGGGGATGCTCGCCTCGCCTGCGACACGGCTCGCGGGGGTGTTCGATGCGCCCTTCGCCGCGCATGGCCTGACGCCGGTTTTTCTACCCGATGACGGCGCTCTTCTGGCCATCATCCGCGCGGTCAAGGCCGGTCAGGGCATCGCTGCGCTCGGCCCCCGCCTTACGGCAGAGGCTGGGGCGCTAGTCGATCAAGGAGCCGATCACCTGCTGGTGGCCTGCACGGAACTGTCGCTGATGACGTCGGCCCTGCCTGAAAGCGTGGCTCATACGGACAGCCTCGATTGCCTGACCGGTGCCATTGTGGATTTTGCCAAGGGCTGAGAGGCGCGGAAGAGCGTCGCGCGCAAGGCGGAACAGCGCCGCCTTGCGCGGTTTCGTATCTCAGGCGGCTGCCGGAAACCTGGAGGGGGACCGCAGCTTGCTCAGAGAAACGAAATGAAAGGCGAGAAAAATCGCCACGAAATAGCCCGGAAACATCGCCAGCGGATGCAGATTGATGATGTTGGGCGTCTCATGCGCCATCAGATGGGCAA
>JANSYB010000585.1 GCA_024742655.1 Paracoccaceae bacterium
GCCTTGCCCTTGGTGATCGTGGTGTTCACGGCCTTGACCTTGACACCAAAGAGCGCCTCGACGGCCTCCTTGATCTGGGGCTTGGCCGCGTCGATGGCCACCTCGAAGACAACCGCGTTGGCCTCGGAGGCCATGGTCGCCTTTTCGGTGATCACCGGCTTGCGGATCACGTCGTAATGTTCCGGTTTCGCGCTCATTTCAGTCGAGCCTCCAGTGCTTCGACACCCGCCTTGGTCAGCACGAGCGTGTCGCGCCGCAGGATGTCGTATACGTTTGCGCCCATGGATGGCAGCACGTCGAGACCTTCGATGTTGGCCGCGGCGCGGGCAAAGCCCTCGTCCACGGACGCGCCATCGATGACCAGCGCGCGCTTCCAGCCCAGATCCTTGACCTGCTTGGCCAGGTCCTTGGTCTTGGCCACGCCGTCGGCGGTCTCCAGGATCACCAGCTCACCCGCCTTGGCCTTGGCCGACAGGGCAAGTTTGAGGCCCAGCTGACGCACCTTCTTGGGCAGGTCATGGGCGTGGCTGCGCGGGGTCGGACCCTTGTAGATACCACCCTTGCGGAAGATCGGCGCGTTGCGGTCACCGTGGCGTGCGCCGCCGGTGCCCTTCTGGCGATAGATCTTCTTGGTCGAGTAGCTGGTTTCCGACCGGGTCTTGACCTTGTGGGTGCCGGCCTGCGCCTTGTTGCGCTGCCAGCGGACCACGCGGTGCAGGATATCCGCACGCGGCTCCAGGCCGAAGATCTCGTCGCCCAGATCGACCGAACCGGCTTTCTTGCCGTCGAGTTTGATCACGTCGAGTTTCATTCCTCGCCTTCCTTCTTCTCGGCCTCGGCGGCTTCCGCCTCGGCGACTGCGTCGGTCTTGGCCTCTTCGGCCTCGGCCGCCTCGAGTGCGGCCTGTTCGGCCTCAGCGGCAGCCTTGGCTGCGGCTTCTTCCTCGGCGGCGGCTGCGGCTGCAGCCTCCTCAGCGGCCTTGGCGGCAGCCTCGGCATCCGATTTCAGCGCGGCGGGCAGAATGGCGTTGTCGGGGAACGGCTTTTTGACCGCGTCCTTGATCGTCACCCAGCCACCCTTGGCGCCGGGCACGGCACCCTTGACCATAATCAGGCCACGGTCGGCATCGGTGCGCACCACCTGCAGGTTCTGCGTGGTCACGCGGGCGGCACCCATGTGACCGGCCATTTTCTTGCCCTTGAACACGCGACCGGGTTCCTGGCACTGGCCGGTGGAACCGTGCGAGCGGTGGCTGATCGACACACCGTGCGAGGCGCGCAGCCCGCCGAAATTGTGCCGCTTCATGGCACCGGCAAAACCCTTGCCGATCGAGGTGCCCGACACGTCGACGAACTGACCTTCGAAATAGTGGTTCGCGGTGATTTCCTCGCCCACGTTGATCATGTTCTCGGGCGCCACGCGGAACTCCGCGATCTTCCGCTTGGGCTCGACCTTGGCGGCGGCGAAATGGCCGCGCATGGCCTTCGATGTCCGCTTGGCCTTGGCCGTGCCGGCGCCCAGCTGAACAGCGGCATAGCCGTGCTGTTCAGGCGTGCGTTGGGCCACGACCTGCAGGCCGTCCAGTTGCAGAACGGTGACCGGAACCTGCCGGCCATCCTCCATGAACAGCCGGGTCATGCCGACTTTCTTTGCGATAACTCCAGAGCGCAACATTGCTGTTCCCCTCCTCAGACCGAAATCTGCACGTCCACACCGGCAGCCAGGTCGAGCTTCATCAGCGCATCGACGGTCTGCGGGGTGGGGTCGACGATGTCGAGAAGACGCTTGTGCGTACGGATCTCGAACTGGTCGCGCGATTTCTTGTTCACGTGGGGGCCACGCAGAACGGTGAATTTCTCGATCTTGTTCGGCAGCGGGATGGGCCCGCGCACGTCTGCACCGGTCCGCTTGGCCGTGTTGACGATTTCCTGCGTGCTGGCATCCAGAACGCGGTAGTCGAACGCCTTGAGGCGAATGCGGATGTTTTGGCTTTGAATGGCCATTGTCGTTGTCCCCTGATCAGGGTTGAAGCGGAGAGGAAGAGAGACGGAATTGCCGCCCTTCATCGCGCCGAATGTCGTTGGCGGGGGCGCCGAAGCGCGCCCCGCCGGATTGGCTTACTCGATGATTTTCGACACCACGCCGGCGCCGACGGTGCGGCCGCCTTCGCGGATGGCGAAGCGCAGGCCGTCTTCCATCGCGATCGGCGCGATCAGCTCGACCTCGAACTTCAGGTTGTCGCCCGGCATCACCA
>JANSYB010000666.1 GCA_024742655.1 Paracoccaceae bacterium
CAACAAGACCAACCGGCTGGTCTTTTCCAAGATGGTCAAAGGGTTCGACATAGAGTTGCAATTCGCCGAAAACGGGCGAGAGGCCTTGGACCTTTACCAGACGTTTTTGCCCGACCTTGTCTTCATGGATATCTCGATGCCTGAGATGGACGGCAAGGAAGCCACCAGCCGTATCCGTGAGATCGAGCAGGACACCGGCATCCATGTGCCGATCGTGGCCATGACCGCCCATGCGATGGACGGGGATGCAGACGGCATTCTTGCCGCCGGGCTGGATCACTACCTGACCAAGCCGTTACGCAAGGCCGCCCTGGCTGAGCATATCCTTGCAGCCTGCCCGAAAGAGGCGCGCGACCCGTCCGGCGCTCAGTCCGCGGCCTGATCGCGCAGAAAGACCCAGCTGTCCCCCTCGGACAGATCCGCGCGGAAGCGGTAGCCGCCGGTGTCGAACTCCTTGATCCCCTCGGCATCGGTCAGGCGGCGCTGAATAATGAAGCGCGCCATCGCACCGCGTGCCCGCTTGGCGTAGAAGCTGACGATCTTGGGCGTGCCGGCCTTGTTCTCCATGAAGACGGGGGTGATCACGCGCAGGGTCAGTGCATCGCAGTCCACTGCGCCGAAATATTCCTGGCTGGCGCAGTTGACCAGTACGTCCGTGCCGACATTGTCCGCCTGTGCGTTCAGCGCGCCGGAAATCCTGTCGCCCCAGTAATCATAGAGCGTCTTGCCACGCGCGTTTTTCAAACGGCTGCCCATTTCAAGGCGATAGGGCTGAATCGCATCCAGCGGGCGCAGCACACCGTAAAGGCCCGACAGGATACGCAGATGCTCTTGCGCCCACGCCATTTCCTCCGTGTCGAGCGACGCCGCCTCCAGCCCTTGGTAGGTATCCCCCGCAAACGCCAACGCGGCGGGCTTTTCCTCCATCTCGCCGAAATCGCGGAACCGGTCGGCATTCAGCCGGGCGAGGCTGTCGGAGATTTTCATCAGTTTTTGCAGATCGCCAGCCGACAGATCGCGTGCGACCCCGGCCAGTTCATCGGCCTCGGCCTGAAAGGCGGGCCGGGTTGGCGTGATGCCCTCGACCGGGTCCATGTCCATCTTCTTGGCGGGTGAAACGACGATCAGCATGCAAACTTCCCCAAATGACTTGATCTGCGTGATTTAGTCCGCCGTCTGCAAAACGTCCAGAAAGGCCGCGCCGAAACGTTCGGCGCGCTTGTCGCCCAGAAGGCGCGCCATGTCGGCGAAATCGCGCGGGCGCATCGCCGCCACCTTGGCCAGAAGCGAGGCCGGACAGCTCAGCGGTTTGTCGATCCCCATTTCGCCGCGGGCCAGGTCGGCCTGCACCTCGAGCAAGCGATCATAGATCGCGCCGGTTTCCTGGCCGGCCATCTTGCGGCGGCGCGGGTGCATCACCTCGGCCTCGCCGGTGATGACCTCGAGAAAGGCCGTGCCGTATTGCTCCAGTTTTTTCGCGCCCACACCGGTGATCCCGGCCATGGCGTCCAGCGTGGCGGGGCGCTGTTCGGCCATTTCGATCAGGGTGCGGTCATTGAAGACGATATAGGCGGGCACCTTGGCCGCCTCGGCCAGCGCACGGCGCTTGGCCTTGAGCGCCGAAAGAAGCGGCGCGTCCTCGTCGGACACCAACGCCCTGGCCGCGGGGCGGCGTGTCTTGCCGGTCAGCATGTCGCGGCGCAGGGTGATCGTCTCCTCCCCGCGCAGGATTGGATGGGCCGCCTCGGTCATGCGCAACCCGCCGTGGCGTTCGGGATCGGGTCGGATCAGGTCCAGCCCCATCATCTGGCGGAACACGCCCTGCCAGGCCTGCCGGGACAGATCCCGCCCCACCCCGAAG
>JANSYB010000209.1 GCA_024742655.1 Paracoccaceae bacterium
CGCCTGGGCCTATTCGGCCGAGCCTGTCCGGCTGAAAAAGTCGGGCTGGTGGGGGCCGGGCCTTGTCGGGCTGTGCTACGAAGGTCTGCCATGGTTCACCGGTGCCGCCGTCCTGTCGGCGGGGGCGCCCTCGTGGCAGATAGTGGTGATTGCGCTGCTCTACGCGATCGGGGCGCATGGCATCATGACGCTCAATGATTTCAAGGCCTTGGAGGGTGATCGTCAGATGGGCGTGAATTCTCTTCCGGTCACGCTCGGCCCGGAGCGGGCCGCGCGCGTGGCCTGCTGGGTAATGACCGTGCCGCAAATTGGCGTGATCGCGCTGTTGCTGAGCTGGGGCAAGACGGGTCATGCCATCGCCGTTGCCGGCGTCCTGCTGGCGCAGTTCTGGGCCATGCGCGTGCTGCTGTCCGACCCCAAGGGCCGCGCGCCCTGGTATAACGCGACCGGCATCACGCTTTACGTCAGCGGCATGATGGTCGCCGCCTTCGCGTTGCGGGGGCTGTGATGAGCCTGGGGGCAACACAAACACTGGGCTGGGGCGGCATTGTCCGCCTGTGCCTGGCAAATGCCGCGATTGGCGGTCTGTCCGCCTTGCCGGTCAACCTCTTCAACCGCCTGATGACGGTCGAATTGGCGCTGCCTGCGCTGCTGCCGGGGTTCCTGGTGGCGTTGCATTATGCGGTGCAGTTGTCTCGGCCGGTCTGGGGGCATCGTTCGGACGCCAAGGGCGGGCGCACGCCGTTCATCTTGGGCGGGATCGCGGTTGTCGGCCTTGGCCTGGTGATGACCGCCTGGGCCATTGCCTATGCGCCAAGCTACGGTATCGCCCTGACCGTCTGGATCGTGGCCTATGCGCTGATCGGCTTCGGCATCGGTGCGGCGGGCACGTCTTTCCTGGCCCTGCTGGCCACGGCGGCCCCAGATGAACGCAAGGGGGCCGCGGCCACGATTGCGTGGCTGATGCTGATCGCGGGGGCGATTGCGGCGTCGATCGGCACGGGCATCGCGCTGAAACCCTATTCGCCGGACCGCCTGATGCTGGTGGTGCCCTGCGTGGCGGTGGCCTGTTTCGTGGCGGCCCTGCTGGGCACGCTGGGGACCGAGCGCCGCCTCGGCGCCGTGCCCGCCCCGTCGCAGCCGTCGCTGATGCCGGCGCTGCGGGCCACATGGGCCGATCCGGCGGCACGCGCCTTTACCGGGTTCGTCTTCCTGTCGATCCTGGCCTTTTATCTCAGCGAACTGGTGCTTGAGCCTTTCGCGGGCCATGTGCACGGATTGACGCCCGACGCCTCGACCAAGCTGTCGGGGGGCAAGGATGGCGCCTCGCTTGTGGGCATGATCGCGGCGGGCGCGCTGTCGACCTTTGGCATTGGCAGTCTGCGGGGCTGGGCGGTCACTGGCTGCATCATCTCGGCGGTGGGCCTTGTGGGGCTGGGCGCCGGTCTGGCGCTGGTGCCCTTCACGGTGATCCTCGGGCTGGGCAACGGCCTGTTCGTGGTCGGCGCCATCGGCTCCATGATGCGGCTGGCGGCGGCGCAGGAGGGCGCGACCGGCACCCGCATGGGCGTCTTTGGCGCCGCACAGGCGGTGGCGGCGGGCCTTGCCGGCCTTCTGGCCACCGGCACACTTGATCTTGCACGCGTGGCGCTGCCCGACGGGGCGGCCTACAGCGTGGTCTTCGGCCTCGAGGCCGTTCTGTTCCTGGCTGCGGCCCTCGTGGCGACGCGGATCCTTCATGGTCGCGTTGCGCAGCCGCAGCTTCAACCGGGAGAATGACGAATGTATGATGTGGTCATCGTGGGCGGCGGCCCGTCGGGCGCAACAGCGGCCGAGGATCTGGCACGGTCCGGGCACAAGGTTGCCCTGCTCGACAGGGCCGGGCGGATCAAACCCTGCGGCGGGGCGATCCCACCGCGCCTGATCGAGGATTTTCATATCCCCGACGAGATGCTGGTGGCCAAGATCACCACCGCGCGGATGATTTCACCCACGGGCCGCAAGGTCGATATCCCGATCGAGAACGGTTTTGTCGGTATGGTCGACCGCGAGGATTTCGACGAATATCTGCGCGACCGCGCCGCCAAGGCGGGCGCCGTGCGCGCCACGGGCACCTACAAGCGGATCGACCGAGAAGCGGGCGTCACCAAGGTGATCTACCGCGACAAGGTCAGCGGGAACGAGCGCGAACTGCCCTGCAAGCTGGTGATCGGTGCGGATGGCGCGCGCTCGAACGTGGCGCGCGACGAGGTGCCGGGCGGGGATCGCATCCCCTATGTGGTCGCCTATCACGAAATCATCGAGGCGCCGGGCGCGGTGGGGGATTATGATCCGATGCGCTGTGACGTGATCTATGACGGGCGCATCTCGCCGGATTTCTACGGCTGGGTCTTTCCGCACGGCAAATCGGCCAGTGTCGGTATGGGCTCGATGGTCAAGGGGGTGGATCTCAAGCAGGCCACCGCCGACCTGCGTGCGGCCAGTGGTCTGGCCGACTGCCCGACCATCCGCAAGGAGGGCGCGCCCATCCCTTTGAAGCCGCTGGATCGGTGGGACAATGGCAAGGACGTGGTGCTGGCCGGGGACGCGGCCGGTGTCGTCGCACCCAGTTCGGGTGAGGGAATCTATTATGCCATGGCCGGCGGACGCGTGGCCGCCACCGCGGCGGCGGCCTGTCTTGCCTCGGGCCGTGTCAAGGACCTCAGGCTGGCGCGGCAGCTATTCATGCGCGAACACAAGACCGTGTTCCGGGTGCTGGCGTCGATGCAGAATGCCTATTACAAGTCCGATGAGCGACGCGAGCGGTTCGTGTCGCTGTGCCATGATATCGACGTGCAACGGCTGACCTTCGAGGCCTACATGAACAAGAAACTCGTCAAGGCGCGCCCGATGGCGCATCTCAAGATCGGGCTGAAGAACCTCGCCCATCTGACGCGACTGGTGCCGGCGGCCTATACATGAACGTGATGATTCCCACATGGATCGGCGGCGATCTTGTCGCCGTCGAGAAGTTGGAGGCGCATCAGCGCGGTCTGCGCCACAAGGCCGTTTCGGTCTTCGTGATGCATGGCGACGAGGTGCTGATCCAGCGTCGCGCGCTTGGCAAGTACCACACGCCCGGCCTTTGGGCGAACACCTGCTGCACCCATCCCAACTGGGGCGAGGATCCGATGGCCTGCGCGATCCGCCGGCTGGACGAGGAGCTTGGCATCACCGGCCTCACGCTCGACCATCGCGACCGGGTGGAATACCGCGCCGATGTGGGCGGTGGCCTGGTGGAGCATGAACTGGTCGATATCTTCATGGCGCGCGTGCCTGAACGCATCGCGCTGGCACCCAACCCGGACGAGGTGCTGGACACCGACTGGGTCACCCGCGCTGATCTGGAGGCGCGCATCCGCGCCACGCCGGACGTGTTCACGCCATGGCTGCGCATCTATCTCGACAAGCACGCCGGTCAGATCTTTTCCTGACCGCGTGAATCCGCTGCGGATTCCGGTCGGATTTGATATGTGTCAATTTTCAGCATGAGAATCTGTGTCAACCTAGGTTGACAGAGGAGATTATCATGCGACTGGTCCTGATCCACCCCAACTATCACTCCGGCGGTGCCGAGATCGCCGGCAACTGGCCACCCGCCTGGGTGGCCTATATCGCGGGATCGCTGAAAACCGCCGGGTTCGACGACATCCATTTCATCGACGCCATGACCAATGACATGAGCGATGACGAGGTGGCGTTGAGGCTGCGCGAGTTGCAGCCCGACGTGGTGGGAACCACGTCCATCACGCCGTCCATTTACAAGGCCGAGCGGCTTTTGCAGCTGTCCAAGCAGGTGGTGCCCGATGCGCTGACCGTGCTGGGCGGGGTGCATGCAACCTTCATGTACAAGCAGGTCCTGTCCGAGGCGCCCTGGGTCGATGTGATCGTGCGGGGCGAGGGCGAGGAGATCATCGTCGAATTGATCCGCGCCGTTCACGAAGGCCGCTATTTCCAGGACCGCCGCAAGATCAAGGGCCTGGCCTTTACCGACGAGGGCGAGATCGTGGCCACGCCGGCCGCCTCGACCGTGAAGAACCTTGACGGGATCACCCCCGACTGGTCGCTGCTGGAGTGGGAGAAATACATTTATGTCCCGCTGAACACGCGCGTGGCGATTCCCAACATGGCGCGGGGATGCCCGTTCACCTGTTCGTTCTGTTCGCAGTGGAAATTCTGGCGCGACTACCGGGTGCGTGATCCAAAGGCCGTGGTGGACGAGATCGAAACGCTGGTGAACGATCACGGCGTCGGCTTCTTCATCCTTGCGGATGAGGAACCCACCATCAACAAGCGCAAGTTCACCGAATTCTGCGAGGAACTGATCGCGCGGGGCCTGCCCGACAAGGTCAAGTGGGGCATCAACACCCGCGTGACCGACATCATGCGTGACAAGAAGGACCTCTGGCTGTGGCGCAAGGCCGGGCTGGTGCATGTCAGCCTCGGCACCGAGGCCGCTGCACAGATGAAGCTGGACCTGTTCAACAAGGAAACCAAGGTCGCCGAGAACAAGGAGGCGATCCGCCTGCTGCGCGAGGCCGACATTTTCACCGAGGCGCAATTCATCGTGGGTCTGGACAACGAGACGCCCGAGACACTGGAAGAAACCTACCGCTTCGCCCGAGAGTGGAACCCGGATCTGGCCAACTGGTCGATGTATACGCCCTGGCCCTTTACCCCGCTCTTCCAGGAGCTGGGCGACAAGGTCGAGGTGTTCGATTTCGAGAAGTACAACTTCGTCACGCCGATCATGAAGCCGGACGCGATGGACCGTGCGACCCTGCTGGACCGGGTGATGCACAATTATCGGCGCTTCTACATGATCAAGGCGCTGTTCCATTACCCGTGGCGCGGCACCGGGTTCCGGCGCAAATACCTGTTGGGCTGCCTGAAGGCCTTTGCCAAGGCCGGGTTCGCGCGCACGTTCTATGACCTGGGCAAGGTGGGCTACTGGGGCCCGCAGTCCAAGGAAAAGGTCGATTTCCATTTCGACGACACGCGCCAGATCGCCGATGCGCAGATGGCCGACTGGGAGGCCATGGCCGACCGCAAGAAAAAGGCGGCTGAGCGCAAGGCCGCCGTGCGCGATCAGGTCAAGGCCGAGAAGGCCCGGCTGGCCGCGCTTCAGGCCGAGGCGCGCGCCTGCGGCGGCAGCGACCAGCAGATGGAGAGCTAGGGGGCGCCCATGTCCGCGACAGCCGGGCCGCGCGTCGGCCCCAATGCGATCCTGCAGACCATCGAGGCGCTGACCGAGATGGGCGGCGCTGATCTGACCCGCCGGGTGTTC
>JANSYB010000160.1 GCA_024742655.1 Paracoccaceae bacterium
AGCATCAAAGCCCCAAAGGACCAGCGGTCGTGTCGCTCCAGCCAGTCGGTCAGGGCCGGCAGCGAGCGCGTGTCGTGATGCGGGTAGATCAGGATTTCATCTGCATCCAGCGTCAGGCACCAGTGCCCATGCGCATGCCGGATCTGCAACCATGTCAGCCAGTCGACACCGAAGCGCGACAGCTTGTAACTATGCGCCGTCCGCCAGAGGGACACATCAGCTTGTTCCGCAAGGTATTCACGCGTGCCATCGTCGCTATCGTTGTCCACGATCAGGAAGTGCGACACGCCCAGACTGCGGTGATGCTTCAGAAAGAATGGCAGGCGGATCGCCTCGTTGCGCACCGTCGAGAAACCAAGGATATCGCCCGGGGCGATCTGCCCCGTCCGGTCGATGACGGGGTCAAGTTGGCGACGCTTGCGCAGCGCGCGAAACAGGAGCCTGCGTCGCTTCCAGCGCAACTTGTAGGCCAATCCTGCCTCCGCCAGCCAAGTCATCGCGTCTGCCTGTAATGTTCCGCCACGGCCCGAGACTCGGCGCTATTTGTCGTAATGTCCAGTTTGATGCCAGCGCCACGCATCCGCGATCATGCGGGTCATGCTAGACCTCACGGGTTTCCAGCCCAGTTCCGCCTCGGCCCGGGATGACCCCGAGACAAGCTTGGTGCAATCACCGGGCCGCCTCGGCCCTTCGATCACGGGTACGTCGCGATTGGTCACGGCACCCGACCGTTCGATCACTTCGCGCACGGAAAAACCGGTGCCGGTCCCAAGGTTGAACACCCGGCTTCCCTTGCCATCCTGAAGCCATTTCAACCCCAGAACATGAGCATCCACAAGATCCATGACATGGACGTAATCCCGGATGCAGGTGCCGTCGGGCGTGTCGTAATCCGTGCCATGAATGGTCAGCGCGTCACGCCGCCCGTCGATCGCATCCAGCATCAGTGGCACGAGATGCGTTTCGGGCTGATGGAATTCGCCCACCTCCGCGTCCGGGTCTGCACCCGCAACGTTGAAATACCGGAAGATCACGTGGGTCAGCCCATAGGCGACCTCGAAATCACGCAGCATATCCTCGATGGCACGCTTGCTGGCCCCGTAGGCATTGATCGGTGCCTGTACGCTGTCTTCGTCCAGAACGACATTGTCCTGATCGCCATAGGTCGCACAGGTCGAGGAGAACACGATCTTCAGACAGCCCGCCGCGACGGCGGCCTGCAACAAGGTCGACGATCCGGTGACATTGTTGTCCCAGTAGGTGCCGGGATCGCGCATGCTTTCCCCGACCTGGCTCAGGGCCCCGAAATGCAGGATTGCGGAAGGCTGGTAGGCGGCGAAAACCTGATCGAGTTGCGCACGGTCCCGCAGGTCACCCTTTTCGAACGGGCCGAATTTGACCGCGTCCTCCCAGCCAGTGGAAAGGTTGTCATAGGTCACGGGTGTGTACCCCGCAGCCTTCAGCGCCTTGCAGGCATGCGACCCGATGTATCCGGCGCCACCAGTAACCAGAATATTCGTCACTCGACCCTCACGCGTAGGTTATTCAGCCGCCTTGGCCGAATGCGCAATCTCGTTGATATAAGCTTGCAGATCGTCGCGCAGATCCGGGCGATCCAGCGCAAACGCGACCGTGGCCCGCAAGAACCCGCTTTTGGAGCCGCAATCGAACCGGCGCCCCTCGAAACGAAACCCGAACACGTCCTCGCCCTCATCCCGCGCGGCATCAATGGCATCCGTCAGCTGGATCTCTCCGCCTGCGCCGGTTTTTTTCTTGTTCAGCTTCTGCAGCACGGTTGGCGTAAGAATGTAACGGCCGATGACAGCGAGGTTCGAGGGTGCCTCGCCAAGCTTTGGTTTCTCGACCATCCCCTTGGTCGACACCATACGGCCCATGTCTTCCTTGACGTCCAGCACGCCATAGGCGCAGGCATCCTTTTCGGGAACTTCCATCGCAGCGACCATGTTGCCGCCGGTTTCCGCGAACGCCTCGACCATCTGGGCCAGACAGGGTTTTTCAGCGGCGATAACATCGTCAGGCAGGATGACTGCAAACGGCTCATTGGCAATGAGCCGCCTTGCACACCATACCGCATGCCCCAGACCCAGCGCCTTGTTCTGGCGGGTATAGGCAATCTCACCACTATCCATGTTCGTGGATTTCAGGATTTCAAGCAACTCGTCCTTGCCCTTCTTGCGCAGTTCCTGCTCAAGCTGCGGCGCGGTATCGAAATAGTCCTCAAGCGCGCCCTTGCCCCGGGACGTCACGAAAATGAATTCCTTGATTCCGGCAGCGCGCGCCTCGTCGATGGCGTATTGGACAAGCGGCCGGTCGACCAACGTCATGATTTCCTTCGGAACGGATTTCGTCGCCGGAAGAAAGCGCGTTCCAAGGCCCGCAACGGGAAAAATGGCTTTGGTCAATTTGTTGCGCATCAACTGCTCCTTATTTTTTCACACAATACACAAAAAGGCTTTCAAGTGCATTTCGTTAAGGGGAAGAGTTTTGGAATTTTCCACTCTGTCGGGAAAGACCGTGTTTCGGCGCGCCATATTTGCAACGGTTTATGGCATTAGCATGTCAGCCATCATGGCTTCGATACGCTCGATATCCTCGGGATTGTTCAACTCCCAGAATTGCCTGCCACGTGCGTCGACCTCGACACACAGAACGGAACGGCCGTTTTCCAGGAATCGAAGCTGTTCGAGGCCTTCCAGCTGCTCCAAAGGCCCTGTGTTCCAGCCAGGATACGCATCCAGCGCGGCAGGCCGGTAAGCGTAGACACCGACATGATGAAAAACCGGCGTCGCGTCGTTATCCGAATATCGCTCGGGCGTGTACGGGATCACTTCCTTGGAGAAATAAAGCGCGTGGCGGTTTTGGCCGAATACGGCAGTCGTTCCTCCGACGCGCCCATGCGCACGGTCCTCCAGAAACCCGTTCAGGGCGTGGCCATCACAGCGCAGAACAGGCGTTGCGACATCGGCCGATGCGTCGGCCTGCAATCCGGCTACCAGATCTTCGACAAACCAGTGCGGGGTCAAAGGGGCATCACCCTGCAGGTTGACCACAACCTCGAATGAACCGCCCAAAACGGCATGTGCCTCGGCACATCTTTCGGTCCCGTTACGGCATTCATCGGAGGTCATGACAACCTCTGCACCGAAGGCTTCGGATGCCTCGCGGATACGGTCATCGTCGGTGGCCACCACCACACGATCTACCCCGCCGACGAGGCTAGCCGCCTCCCAACTGCGCTGAATCAGACTTTTGCTTTCGCCGCCTGCACCAGTGAGCTGCGCCAAAGGCTTCCCCGGATAACGACTTGACGCATAGCGGGCGGGTATGACGATCAGAACGCTCATCAGGGATTCTTGAGATCCACCTTGGGCGCGTAGGCAATGAAAAACGGATTGGCATAGCCATCCTTGCCATAAAGAAGCGGGCTGTGATCGTCGAACCGTACAACCCGGCCTCCCGCCCCGTGCAAAACCGCATGGCCCGCCGCTGTATCCCATTCCATCGTCCGGCCGACCCGTGGGTAAATGTCGGCCTCGCCCGTGGCCACAAGGCAGAACTTGAGCGACGATCCCGCGCTCTTCATGTCCTTGACGGCGTATTTGCGGATATAGTCATCCGTTGCCTGATCCCTGTGAGATTTACTGGCAACGACCATCAACGCGTCATTATCAGGCTCGGACACGCGTATCGGGGATTGCGGGCCGGTCTCTTCTGGATCAAAGGGCCCGGTTTCCTCGACCGATGTGCCATCGGCAAGCGTATAGAACATACGCTGTCTGGCCGGGGCATAGACGACACCGCGTGTCGGTACGCCGTTTTCCACATAGGCGATATTGACGGTGAAATCACCGCGGCGATTGATGAATTCCTTCGTGCCATCCAGAGGATCCACAATCAGGAATGTTTCGGCCTGCCGGTCATGTGTCGCCGCCTGTTCTTCGGTGACAAGCAATGTATCTGGAAAGGCCGCCCGCAACCCTTCGGATATCAGGGCATCGGCGGCCTCGTCGGCCTCGGTGACAGGGCTTTCATCCGATTTGACTTTGACGTCGAAATCATCCGCCTCGTAAATCTGCATGATGCGCTCGCCGCCAGCCAGCGCCAGACGGCGCAAAACATCAACCAGTCTTTCGTAATCCAAAATCCGCTCCGTTGAACTGTGGCTGCGTGTCAGCCTTGTTGCGGGATCGCTCGGCGCCTCTTATGATACGATGCTAACGGGACAGCAAGAAATCCGTGAAAAAATGTAAAACAGGCAATTTGGCGTTTCAGGCAATGTTTCAGCAAACCAGAAAAAGCTCCGTTGTCGGGTCCGCCCTGACGATCCTGAGCTTGATTTATCATAACACCGTTCGAGATGTTCGGTCCTCTCATAGCAATGCATTCATCGCCTTGGGCACCAACATGCTGACCGCGATCATTTTCGTGTTGGCATTCTATTTCATGTTCTCGGTGCTTGGCCTGAGGGGTGCCAAGTTGCGCGGTGACTTCCTGCTTTACATGATGTCCGGCATTTTCCTTTACCTGACCCATATCAAGGCATTGGGCGCGGTTGCCGGCGCCGAAGGTCCGACATCCCCGATGATGCAGCACGCGCCGATGAACACGATGATATCGATTTGTTCGGCAGCTCTGGGATCGCTCTACATTCAGTTTCTGTCGATGGTGTGTATTCTGTTCATCTATCACGTCGCGTTCAACCCGATTGAGATACACATGCCGATCCAGGCCTTGGGCATGTTCCTGTTGGCGTGGTTCACCGGGTGCGCCGTGGGGCTGGTCATTCTTGCGATCAAACCTTGGTTTCCGACTTTCGTGATGGTGTTCCAGACGGTCTACACCCGCGCGAACATGATTGCCTCGGGCAAGCTTTTCGTGGCGAATACCCTGCCAACCTTCATGCTGAAGATGTTCGACTGGAATCCGCTTTTCCATGCGATCGACCAATGCCGCGGGTTCGTCTTCATCAACTACTTTCCACGCAACACGTCGATCGACTATCCGATCATCGTGGCCAGCGTTCTCATCGTGATCGGCCTGCTGGGTGAATTCTACACAAGGCAGTATGTGTCCAGCAGTTGGTTTGCGCGCCGATGAAACACGCCTGCCTTGCCCTTCTCCTGCTTGCGCTTTGGGCTTTTCCGGTTGCCGCAAACGACCTGCCGGCCTTTCACAATGTCTCGGGCGTCGCGGAAGACGACGTGCTCAACATCCGCGCCGCACCGGGAACGGCGGCGTCGATCATCGGAACCCTGTCGGCAACGGACCGGTTTATCGAAGTGGTCGAAAAAGATGACAGCGGCGATTGGGCCCGCATCAATACCGCGGAGCGGTCCGGCTGGGTGGCGATGCGGTATCTTGCCCGGCGGGCGAACCAGCCGGCAGACACATTGCCACGCCCGCTGAGCTGCGCGGGGACGGAGCCGTTCTGGTCCCTGTCTCTCAAACGCGATCCCATCGCAGAACTGCGCAATCTCGGGGAAGAGCCACGCCTTTTCACGAATCTCTACAGCGTGAATTCCTCCAACCGGCAGGACAGGTACGCGATCTTTGGCCAAGAAAAGGATGACGATGGCGTTCTGACGGCCGTATTCCATCGCGCCATCTGCACTGACGGCATGTCCGATCGCGCCTATGGCATCAGCCTCGACGTGTTTCTGACGGATGAGACCGGTGTGCAGTTTCTGTCCGGGTGCTGTTCGCTCAGCAGATAAGAAAACATCTTCAATCCACCACGCGGCAGGTCAGGTTGATCCGCCCGGGATTATCAAGCAACGTCGACGTTCCCGGCTTGATCCGGTCGATTCCATGATAGGTCAGCCGTGCGTCACCACCCATGACCACCACATCGCCGGATTGCAACCAGATCGACTCGGTCTTGCCGCCGCGCGTTTGGTTTCCAATCCGGAACAACCCGTCATCACCCAGTGAAACCGACAGAACCGGCCAACTGAAATCGGCCTCGTCCCGATCCTGATGCAGGCCCATGCGGGCAGCCTCGCCATAGTAATTGATCAAGCAGCAATCGGGCGCACGCGCGTCACTGACCAAGTCG
>JANSYB010000606.1 GCA_024742655.1 Paracoccaceae bacterium
CTCGGGCAAATCGGGGCAGGCATGGGCGAGGTTTTCGCGCACGCGTCTGCGGTATCCCGCCAACGGCGCCAGCAGCGTGGTCGCCAGCCAGCCTGCGAACGGCACGCGCCAGTCATAGGGCAGAAGCCGCGCCAGCGCGATCGGCGCGTAAAGCGCGGCACCGGTCAGGCGTTCGCCGAGCGGTATCTTTTCCGGGTCTGACGGGGCACTCATCGCGCACGTTCCACCTGTTTTGAAGGTTTCACATACGCCCCGCGCCCTGCGATCACAAGACCGTCACGGTCTGCGGGGCAAGCCGGTGCCGATCATCGAATCGCGCGTTACCAGAGCGGCAAGGTCGGCCTCGGACATGTGCTTGGTGCCCTCCGGCCGGGCGGGCAGGACGATATAGCGCATGTCGGCCGTACTGTCGTGGACGCGGACCGTCACGCTGGCGGGCAGGTCCACGCCGAACTCGCGCAACAGCTTGCGCGGCTCGATCACCGCGCGCGAGCGGTAGGCCCGCGTCTTGTACCAGTCGGGTGGCAGGCCCAGCAGGTTGCGAGGATAGCAAGAGCACAGCGTGCACACGATCAGGTTGTGCACGTCCTGCGTATTCTCGACCGCGATCAGGTGGAGCGGACCGATATCGAAGCCCATTTCGCGGCTGGCCTCGGCGGCATTCTCCAGAAGCCGGGACTTGAACGCCGGATCGGTCCAGGCGCGCGCCACGACGGTTGCGCCGTTGGCCGGGCTGCGGGCGTCCATCGCGTCGATCTGGGCGGTGATCTCGGCCGGGGTCAGCTGCCCTTTCTCAATCAGCAGTTCGCGCACCGCGATTTCCATGCGTTGCCAGTAGGTCAGCGGACCATCATTGTCCGAGCGGTAGGGGTGGCCCGACGGGCTGAGCCCGTGCTCATGATGATCATGCGCCATGTCAGAGCCTTTCCAGCCAGTGACCATAGACTTCGGCATCGACGGTGTCGGTGGGCGTCTCGGCAGCCTCACCCCAGAGCTCGGCCATGGTAAAGCGGACCCGGTAGAGTGGTCTGCTGTCCGCCTGAAGTCCGTAAGCCAGCTGCTCGGGGTTGCCGAACCGGCCCAGAACGCGCTCAATCTCGCCCACCTTGCCGCGCAGGTACCAGGGCGCCCGCACATGACCGGGCGGACACAGGGATTTCACCCGCACACGTTCAGTCATCCTGCGCCTCCGCATAGCTTTCACCGCGCCGGGCGATCTCGTCCATGCGCATGCCAAGCTCTTCGAGCGTGTAAATGCCGGCCTCGACCAGGTTCTGGTTTATCGCGGCGATCCAGCGCTCATAGTAGCTGTGTTTCTCGAACGCGTCCTCGCCCATATCCTCGAGTGCGCGGCGCAGGCCATCGACGGTAAAATGGCCCTTGCCACTGCACAGCACCATCAAGGCATCGACACGTTTCTCCCACAGGGCGAAATCATGCCCCTCCATTGGGACGGGGCCGGCCTCTTGCCCGCCCATGTCGTGCCAGCGTCGTCCTGTCGTATCTGTCATAGGCAAAGCCTAGGTCGCGTTTCAGGCCTTGTCCACGGCTTTGCCGGTATAGACAAGAAGGCCCACGCAAATCGCACCCACGACCGCAATGAACAGGACCGGAGAGCCGACACAGCCCTCGGCCGCGGCGGCGGTGCGTTGTCCCCCGGTGGGATCGTAGAAGGTGAAGGCCGAGACCAGAAAGCTCCAGGCCAGGATCACCGCAAGCGCGGCCCAGGAGCGCCGGAACCGGATCACCAGCGCCGAGGCGAGCAGCAGGAAAAGAGAGATCGGTGTCCCCAAAAGCCAGATGGCCTCTTGCCAGGCGCTGACCGGGGTTCCGTCCCAGGTGGGGCGAAGCGTTTCGCAAACACCGGCCCAGGCGGGCAGTGGCAGCATGAGGGCGCAAACCGTGGCCCAAAGCCGTTTTCTGCGCAGAAAACGGACCGGAAAATGTCCATTTTCCGTCAGCGCGCGGGGCAGCGTTCGGCCGCGGCAGGACAGACCCCGGGATTTACATGGTTTAGCGCCCAACCGTCAGTCCTCTTCGAACGGATCCCATTCCTCGTCCACTTCCGGCAGGGCTTCGGTCATCGCTTCGGCCTCCTGCTCTTCCTGAGTGCGGATCGCGGTGATGCGCGCCTCGGGAAAGGCGGCGA
>JANSYB010000738.1 GCA_024742655.1 Paracoccaceae bacterium
GGTGGGCGCGCACATGTTCTCGGGGGTGCTGAATACTGCCACGTTGCCACTCTCGCTTGCGCTGGTGATCCCCGCGGTCCTGGGGCTGTGGCTGGGGTTTGCGATACAGGACCGGGTGGATCAGCAGGTGTTTCGCCGCCTGACGCTGGCGGTGCTGGTGATTGCCGGGCTCAACCTGGTGCGGCGCGGTCTGCTGGCGCTTTAAGCTTTTCAACAGGGCCTTCTTGCCATCTTCATCTGGCTAAAAATACCTCGGGGGTTTGGGGGCAGAGCCCCCAAGGCCTGCGTGGCCTGAACGCACATGCATCCTGCGTGGTGCAGCCACACCATTTCGTTGCTGTGGCATGTGGTCTTTATCCCCGGCGTCATATCCGCTAAAGCCGCGTTGAAGTCGTATAATCCGGTGGATGCACTCCCATGAAATTCACGCTGTCCTGGCTGAAGGATCATCTTGAAACAGAAGCGTCGGTTGATGAAATCGCCGAAACGCTGACCGATCTGGGGCTGGAGGTCGAAGAGATCTCGAACCCGGCCGAACGTCTCAAGGACTTTACCATCGGCAAGGTGCTCAAGGCCGAGCCGCATCCGGATGCCGACCGTCTGCGTGTCTGCCAGGTGGCCACCGATGCCGGTGAGACGCAGATCATCTGCGGCGCGCCCAACGCGCGCGAGGGGATCACCGTGGTGATCGCCAAGCCCGGCGTCTACGTGCCCGGCATTGACACCACCATCGGCGTGGGCAAGATCCGCGGCATCGAAAGCCACGGCATGATGTGCTCCGAGCGCGAGATGGAGCTCAGCGAGGAACATGACGGCATCATAGAGCTGCCCTCGGGCCAGGTGGGCGAGCGGTTCATCGACTGGCTGGCCGAAAACGACCCCGTCAAGGTCGATCCGGTTATCGAGATCGCCATCACGCCCAACCGCCCCGATGCGCTTGGCGTGCGGGGGATCGCGCTGGATCTGGCGGCACGCGGATTGGGCACGATGAAAGAGGCGCCCAAGGCGCATGTCGAGGGGCAGTTTCCCTGCCCGCTCACCGTTTCGATCGACGAGGACACCCGTGAGGACGGTTGCCATGTCTTTGCCGGCCGGCTGATCCGCAACGTGACGAACGGGCCCAGCCCGGCATGGCTGCAGGACCGGCTGCGCGCCATCGGGCTGCGCCCCATCTCGGCGCTGGTGGACATCACGAATTTCTTCACCTTCGACCGCAATCGCCCGCTGCATGTTTTCGACGCCGACAAGGTGCAGGGCAACCTGCGTGTTCACCGCGCGCAGGGCGGTGAGACGCTGATCGGCCTTGATGAAAAGGAATACACCTTCTCCAGGGGGCAGGTGGTTATCTCGGATGACGCGGGCATCGAAAGCGTCGCTGGCATCATGGGCGGGCTTGCAACCGGCTGCACGCTGGAGACCACGAACGTCTTTCTCGAGGCGGCCGTCTGGGATCACATCCAGATCGCCCATACCGGCCGGGCGCTGAAGATCAATTCGGACGCGCGGTATCGCAACGAA
>JANSYB010000387.1 GCA_024742655.1 Paracoccaceae bacterium
AATTCGGTCTGCAGACGGCGGCGCGCGGATTCCTGTGTCAATCCGCGCACGGACACATCGCCGACATAGGGCAAAAAGACCTTGCCCGAGGGGCCGACCGACATCGTCGGGACAGCGACAAGCTGTCCGCCCGCGCCCGTCAAAAGCGAGTTTTCCTGATTGTCCCAGACCACGATATCCAGAAGATCGCCGGTCTGTATAACTGTCGAATCCGGCCCGCGGTCAGCTGTGAACCAGTGGTAATGCCCGTGCCAGCCGGCCCGCGGCCATTTGGCCAGAAGTGGCGTCATGTCGCGCGTGACATTCACCACCTGGAAGGTTGGGTTTTCCTGTTTTTGTTCGTTCAGAATCTCGGATTGCACCGCGGCCCCGCGCGGCAAAGAACACGCCCCCAGCATCACCGCCAAAAGGACTCCGATCGCCAGACTTCCGGTCTTAGTCAAGAAAACGCCTCCGCGCCTGTTCTGGTTTCCTGTTTCCCTACCTTAGGCCAGCGATGTAAGACAAATGAATAATTGCCACACGCGGCATTCAGGCGGGACTGTATCCATTTTGGCTCAGACGGGTGGTCATAGAATACTGGTCACAGGCAGTGGCGGCCGGCTTGGTCGTCTCGTGCGCGCCGCCTGTCGCAGAACCGGCACGGGATCGAATCGCGTGATCTTTCAATCGCGTGGTCCGGGCGCGGATCTCCGCTGGTCACCGGGCGATGATCTCATGGCTTTGCCCCGCTGTGACGCTGTTCTTGCCCTTTGGGGCGAGACGTCTGTTGCGGCTGATGACGCCGACGCCAATGCACAACTCGCGCAGATCAGCCGTCAGGTTGCACAAGCTTGTGGCGCAGGCCGCGTCTTTCACATGTCGTCCGCGGCGGTTTATGGCCCCGGGCAGGCCTTGCGCGAAGACGATCCGGCCCAGCCCGCCAATCCCTATGGGCACTCGAAACTGGCGATGGAGAAACGCGTCGCCGGGTGGCAGACAACCGATGCCGACCTTCGCCATTGCCTCTTGCGTGTGGCCAATTTCGTCGGGGCCGACAGCCTGGCACCCGCCTTGCGGGACATGGCGGGCCCGGCGACACTTGACCGGTTCGCCGACGGCGCCGGGCCACGGCGCAGCTACCTCGCGGCCAGTGATCTTTTGCGCCTGCTGGCGGCCCTGATGGATCTACCCGATGCCCGTTTGCCGGGGGTTCTGAACGTGGCGGCCCCGCGACCGGTCGAAATGGAGGCGCTGTTGCAGGCCGCCGGCAAACGGGTGATCTGGCGCCCTGCCCCGCCGACGGCCCTTCAGGATGTCACCCTTGACGCCGGCGCGCTGCAGAAGCTAGTGCCGGGGTTGGCTTTTCTGAACAATGCAAATGACCTGATCCGGGACTGGACGGATCTGGAGGCGGCGCAATGACAACGGGCAAACGGCTGATGGATCTGGGCCTGGCGCTGGTTTTGTCCGTTGTTCTGCTGGTGCCCATTATTGTCATTGCGTTGCTGATTCTTGTCACGGATGGCCGCCCGGTCTTTTACAGGTCGGAACGCATGAAGACGCCGGATCGATCCTTTGACCTGTGGAAGTTCCGCACGATGACGGGCGATCCGAATGATTTCGGCGTGTCGTCTGCCTTCAAGAACGACAGGATCACGCCGCTTGGGCAGGCCCTGCGGCGATTTCGGCTCGATGAGTTGCCGCAACTTTATAACATCCTGCGCGGAGACATGAGTTTCGTCGGGCCGCGCCCGCCGTTGCGGTGTTACGTCGAACTGCGCCCGGATCTGTATGCGGCTGTTTTGCGGAACCGCCCCGGTGTAACCGGTCTGGCGACCATCCTATATCACCAGACCGAAGAGCGTCTGCTGTCGCACTGCCATACCGCCGAAGAAACGCATGACACCTATCTTCGACGCTGTGTTCCGGCCAAGGCGCGACTTGATCTGCTCTGGGCGGACAACCGGACCCTGTGCTTCGATATCGTATTGATTGGCCGGACCCTCACGGGTGTCTTTGCCCGCCGCAAAGGCAAATTACCGTGACCCGACCGTGTACCCGAGTGTAAAACGGCCGCTTTTCGCACGTGCAGCAAAAACCTCTTGTGACTTTACGTTCATTTTCATAGCGTTTACAGGCTGTTTGTTACGCAAGGTAAACATTGCAACCTGTATTGGGTGGCGATGACAAGGGTTTGAGTGAAAATGCGCCGAGGCGGTTAACTGCGCGGTGGAGAAGCGAAATGCTGAATAAAATCGCGAAATCGCTGTCTCGCAGACAGAAACGATCCATCATTCTTGCTATCGACATTCTGCTGATCGCATTTTCGCATTTGCTGGCATGCTGGCTTTTCCTGGGTTTCGGCCTGATGGCCGCACATGTCGAGGCGGTCGCCACGGGCTTGGCTGTCGTGGTGCTTGTTGGGGCGGCCCTGACGGTGCGCCTTGGTCTGCATTGGGTCAAACTGAACGCCTACCAGATGCAGGGCGTGGTCGAGACCGCCTTCGTGGCGGCCATGATGACGGGTGGCGGGGTCATGGTGTCGGCGCTGATTCCCAAGGTCGCGTTGCCCGCCCAGCTTTACGTCGTGTCGGGTATGCTCTTTCTCATTCTCGCGGTCAGCACACGCCTTGTCCTGCGCCAGTTGCTGTTGCTGATTTACCGGAAAGGCAGTTCCCGCCTGCCGATCCTGATCTACGGGGCCGGACAGACGGGACAGCAACTGGCCACGGCCCTGACCGTGGACGATGCGGTGGAACCGGTGGCGTTCATCGATGACGATCGCCGCCTGCACAACGTCACCATAGCCGGGCTGCGTGTGTATCCCGGCGAACAGGTCGAAGATCTCGTGCGCCGGTTCGACGTGCGGCGGATCGTTCTGGCGATGCCCAGTGAAAAACGCTCCGTGCAGAATGCGATCACGCAAAAACTGTCGGGCCTGCGTTGCGAGGTGCATGTTCTGCCCTCCTTTGCCGAGCTGGTGGCCAACAATGTCGAGGCGCTGTCGGACACCAAGCCGGTCAACGTCAACGACCTGCTTGGCCGCGCCCGTCTGGAAGAAGAACTGCCCGGTGTCAGCGACACCTATCAGGACCGCAATATCCTCGTGACCGGTGCGGGCGGTTCCATCGGCTCGGAGCTGTGCCGCCAACTGGTCGGATGCAAGCCGCGGTGCCTTGTCCTGCTGGATCACAGCGAACTGGCGCTTTTCGACATGACCCGGGAGCTTGAAACCCTGGCCCCCGACCTCAAGGTTGTTCCGGTCCTCGGCAGCGTGTGCGAAAAACGTGTCGTGCGCGATGCGATCGGGGCCAACGCCGTGGATATCGTGCTGCACGCCGCGGCTTACAAGCACGTGCCGCTGGTCGAGATCAACACGTTCGAGGGCATCCGCAACAACGTCTTCGGCACCAAGGTGGCCGCCGAGGCCGCCCGCGAGGCAGGGGTCGAGCGGTTCATTCTGGTGTCGACCGACAAGGCGGTGCGCCCGGTCAGCATGATGGGCGTTTCCAAACGCTTTGCCGAACTCGTGGTGCAGGATCTGGCGACACGCTCGACAACGACGCGGTTCTCGATGGTGCGCTTCGGCAATGTCCTTGGCTCATCGGGGTCGGTGATCCCGCTC
>JANSYB010000337.1 GCA_024742655.1 Paracoccaceae bacterium
AGCGCGAGGCCCTGGAGGCAAAGCTGAAAGATATCCAGAACGCGCAATCCGCGGCCTGGGCCGATATCAAGACCGGCGCCGACAAGGCATGGGACGATATGTCAAAGGCCATGCAGGACGCCTGGAAACGTATGACGTGAACTGGCAGGCGGTGCGGTTTTGCGTGCCGCCCTTCGCGATGACGACGCGCAAACGCCCTACCAGCGGCTCAGCGCGTCCTCATCCTCGTCCTTGGCCGCGACCCAACCTTCAGACCCGCCCGCCACTTCCTTTTTCCAGAACGGCGCCCGGGACTTGAGATAGTCCATCAGGAATTCCGCGGCCTGAAACGCATCCACGCGGTGCGGCGCCGACGTGGCAACCATCATGATCAGGTCTTCGGCGGCGAGTTTGCCATGGCGATGGATGACCAGCACATCGCCCAGGCTCCAGCGGTCCAGCGCCTCGCCGGCGATCCCGGCGATCGCCTTTTCGGTCATGCCCGGGTAATGCTCGATCTCCATCATGTCGAGACCGCCCTCGATGTCGCGCACGATACCGGTGAATGTCACCACCGCGCCCATTCCGGTTTGCCGGGCGGCAAAGGCATTGGCCTCCGCCCCAAGGTCGAACGGGTCTTCCTGCACGCGGATCTCCATGGGGTCAGCCCCCTGTCATCGGCGGAAAGAAGGCCACTTCGCGCGCACCTGCAAGCGGGGCATCGAAATCGGTCAGTTCCTGGTCGACAGCCACGCGCAGCGCATCCAGATCGGCAAAGGCCACGGCATAACGTTCCTCGCGCCCGCGCAATTCCTCAACCAGCTCGCGGACGGTGGACGCGGTGCTGTCCACGGTGTCCTTGGGATGCCCGATGCGTTCCCGCACCCATGCGAAATAAAGCACATCCATTGCGTCAATCCTTCAGATACGGCACCGATTTGCTAAAGTAGTCGATGCCTGAAACCAGCGTCATGCCCGCCGCAAGCCAAAGCAGCCACAGCCCCGCATGACCAGATATGACCATACCCATCATTTTCCAGCGCAGGCCGTGCAGATCCTCGACCCGGCCCTCGAGAATGTCGGTCACGAGTTGCTGATCCATGCCGTAAGCCGACATGCCGAGGTAATGCTCGAACACACCCTGTGCGAACAGAACGGCGATGGCCACCATCTGCAGCGTGGTCTTCCATTTTGCCAGCCGTGTTACCTTGAGCGTGCCGGCCGTGTCGCCAAGATATTCGCGCAGACCCGAGACGAACACCTCGCGGAAGAGGATCACGGTGGCCGGCAGCACCAGCCAGGGCGACATGGACGAATATCCCAGGATCACCGCCAACGCGATCACGACCATTGCCTTGTCGGCGATCGGATCCAGCATGGTGCCCAGCTTGGTCGTCTGTTTCCATAGCCGTGCGAGGTAACCATCGAACCAGTCGGTGATCGCCGCACTGACGAACAGGACCAGTGCGAACCAGTCCGCCCATGGCCGGTTGAAGTAAAGGAACATGACCGCCACGGCCGGTGCCGCCAGCAGGCGCAATATCGTAAGCACGTTGGGTATGTTCCACGTCATGGCGTTCTTCTATCCCGGTTTTGACGGGCGTGAAAGATGAACCGGCGGATCGAAACGACCAGAGCCGGTCTCTATCCGAAATCACGCAGCCGTCGGGTGGTTTCCGGGTCCATGAACCCCGCGACAGTGGCGTCGGTTTCCAGATCCAGCGCGCGGTGCAGGTCGGGCATGGCCGCGGCGTTCAGCACCCGTTTCATCGCGCGCACGGACAAGGGCGGCAAATCGGCAAGACGCCGGGCCGTGGCGCGGGCCTCGTCCATCATGGTTTCATCGTCCACGACTTTCCAGGCAAGACCGATTGCGTGCAGGTCCTCTGCCCCGTAGCGGTCACCGAAGAACAGCATCTCGCGGGCCTTCTGAAGGCCCACCAGCGCGGGCAGCAGCGTCGTGACCGCACCCGTCACGAAGAGGTTCAGCGACACCTCCGGGAAAAAGCCCCGCGCCGACCGCGCCCAGATCGGAAAATCACAGTTGATCGCCCATTCAAAGCCGCCGCCCACGGCCCAGCCGTTGATCGCGCCGACCACCGGTTTCTCACCCAGCGTGATCGCGTGCGTGGCGCGCTGGATCGCGTCCACCAGTTCACGCGCCTCGGCCTCGGTCTCGGGATGGATATGCGCCTTGCGGTCGTCACCCGCGCAGAACGCCTTGCCCGCCCCGGTAAAGATCATCACCCGCGTGGCGTCATCCGCATTGGCATCCTCGAACGCCTGCGCAACGTCGTCGATCAGCGCGCGGTTCATGGCGTTCAGGCTGCCGGGCCGGTTGAGCGTGATGGTGCGGATACCTTCATCCGTCATTTGGCTCAGCACGGTGTCATAGGTGAAATCGGTCATTGATAGCTCCGTATCACGCGTTTCGTCTTGCCCTCGGTCAGCGGGAAGGTCCCATGGGGCACAAGGGTCACCATCGCCGTTGCGCCCAGCTTGGCCTTGATCGCCTGCGCGACGCGCTCGGCCAGATCGGACGGTGCATCCCGCCCCTTGGCCAGTTCGGCCTGCACGGGCAACGCATCATAGGGCGGCGGGGTGTCGAGCGGGATGCGGTAATCGCCCGACAGGTCGCCGAATTCGTTGAGCACCGCCGCCACCATTGTCGGAAACAGGTTCAGCCCCCGCACGACCACCATGTCATCGGACCGCCCCACCACGCGGAACCGGAACCCGGTGCGCCCGCACTGGCACGGATCGGTTTCGTCAACAGCGATGATGTCGCCCGTTCGGAACCGCACCAAAGGCTGGCAGTCGCGCGCAAGGTGGGTCAGCACCAGCTCCCCCTCCTGCCCGGCGGCCAGTGGTAGGGGTTCAGCCGTCTCGGGGTCGATCAGTTCTGGCCAGAGGACATCAGCAGCCATGAAATGCAGCCGCGTGTCGTGCTCGCATTCGGCGGCAAAATTGCAGAACACGTCCGAGACGCCGTAATTGGCGTTGCGCGGCTCCATTCCCCAGACCTGCCGCAGCCGGTCGCGGAAGGCCGGATCGTCCAACCCCGGCTCGCCCCCGAACAGGCCCAGTTTCAGGCCAAGGTCACGGGGGACGAGGCCGGGGAATTTCTCTGCAATCACGCGCTCCAGAACCGCCGGGTAAGACGGCGTGCAGGAAATCGCGTTGGTACCCACCTCTTGAATCGTGCGCACCAGCAATTCGGTCGCGCCGACCCCGAAAGGCACCACCAGCGCGCCGGTCGCCTGCAGCGTCATGTGATCCGTCAACCCTCCCATCCACATCTGGTAATTCAGGCAATGCACCACGCGGTGATCCGGTGTCAGACCGGCGGCGGCCTGACAGCGCCCGCCCACTTCCTCGGTGACGGCGCAATCGCGCGCAGAAAGGGCCAGGTTCATCGCCTGCCCCGTGGTGCCGGAGGTACGGTGCAGCCGGACCGCATCGCGCGCAGGTGCCGCAAGATAGGTGCCGAAGGGCGGATGTGCTGCCTGGGACAGGCGCAGCATCGCCTTGTCGGACAAGGGCAGCGCAGCCAGGTCTTCGAGCCGCTCGGGCGGGGTGGCGCCCTGCCACAGCTCAGCATAGAAATCGGAGTGCCGGGCGACATGCGCGCGCTGCGCCTGCCAGTTTTCCCGCTGCACCCTCGCCAGCGTGTCTTTGTCTGCGAATTCCGGTGTCATGGCCCCTCTCTCACGGGCAGGCTAGCCCTTTTCGTGGAAGAAATCATAGACCTTCTGTGCAAGGCCCTCGGACACGCCCTCCACCGCCTTCAGATCGGCGAGATTGGCCCGGCTGACGGCCTTGGCAGAGCCGAAATGCGCCAAGAGAGCGCGTTTGCGCGCGACCCCCACGCCGGGAATTTCATCCAGCGGGTTGGCGATAACGGACTTGGCACGCTTGGCACGGTGGGTGCCGATGGCAAAGCGGTGCGCCTCGTCCCGCAGGCGCTGAATGAAATAGAGGACGGGGTCATTATGTTTCAGCGCCATCGGCCTTTTGCCGGTGCGATGGAATTCTTCCTTGCCCGCGTCGCGGTCGATACCCTTGGCCACGCCCACCATCGGGATGTCCTCGACGCCCATTTCGCACATGATGCCGGCCACGGCGCTGACCTGTCCCGC
>JANSYB010000489.1 GCA_024742655.1 Paracoccaceae bacterium
GAGGCGTTGAGACGCGGATCGCACGCCGTGTGGTAGCGATCCGACAGGTTTTCCTCGGTCACCGCGCGCATGCCACCGGTGCATTCGGTCACGTCCTGCCCCGTCATTTCGAAATGCACGCCGCCGGGGATCGTTCCCTCGGCACGGTGCACGGCAAAGAATTCCTGCACTTCGCGCAGCACCGATTCGAAGGGCCGCGTCTTATAGCCCGAGGACGACTTGATCGTGTTGCCATGCATCGGGTCGCACACCCACACGACGTTGGCGCCCTCTTCCTGCACGGTCTTGATCAGGCGCGGCAGGTGTTCGCCCACCTTGCCCGCGCCGAACCGTGCGATCAGCGTCAGGCGGCCGGCCTCGTTTTCGGGATTCAGCGTGGCCAGAAGCCGCTTGAGATCGTCCACCTCCATCGTCGGCCCGCATTTCAGCCCGACCGGGTTCAACACCCCGCGCAGGAATTCCACATGCGCGCCATCGGGTTGACGCGTGCGGTCGCCGATCCACAGCATGTGCCCGGACCCTGCGAGCCATTTGCCGGAGGTGGAATCGAGACGGGTCAACGCCTCTTCGTATTCCAGCAGAAGGCTTTCATGCGAGGTGTAGAAATCCACCGTCTGAAGCGTGGGCGCGTTTTCGCTGTCGATGCCCGCCGCTTTCATGAAGTCGAGCGTGTCGGAAATGCGGTTGGCGATCTCGCGGTAGCGTGCGGCCTTTTCGCCCTCGGTAAAACCCAGGGTCCAGGCATGCACCTGGTGCACATCGGCATAGCCCCCCGTCGAGAACGCGCGCAGCAGGTTCAGCGTCGCCGCCGCCTGTGTGTAGGCCTGCAGCATCTTGCGCGGATCGGGAATGCGGGCTTTGGGCGAGAAATCGAGTTCGTTGATGATATCCCCGCGGTAGCTGGGCAGTTCGACCCCCTCCACCACCTCGGTCGGGGCGCTGCGCGGCTTGGCGAACTGGCCGGCCATGCGGCCCACCTTGACCACGGGCACCTTGGCCCCGTAGGTCAGAACCATCGCCATCTGCAGCATTACCTTGAACGTGTCGCGGATCGCATCGGCCGAGAACTGGTCGAAGGCCTCGGCGCAGTCCCCCCCCTGAAGCAGAAACGCCTCGCCGCGTGCCGCCGCGCCAAGCTGTTTGCGCAAGCGACGCGCCTCGCCGGCGAAGACCAGCGGAGGATACTGCGACAGCTGCGACTCGACCACCTTCAAGGCGTCCGCATCGGTATAGTCGGGCATCTGGATCCGCGGCTTGCTGCGCCAGTCAGACTTGTGCCATTCGCTCATCGTATGTCTCCGCTCCACGATTTTCGAGCCCCGCTTATACTAAAGCGCGCGCGGGGATGCCATACGCGTTCGACATGAATTGTCGCGAATTGACGATGCGCACTCTTGCCAAGGGCAACCGTTTCGTGAAAGACCCGTCGGGTAATGCCCACTGCGCAGGGAGCCCTGAGATGAGCGCAGACATGACGAGAACGACAGGTGCCGGCAAACCGGCCACCAGGCGATATGTCTTCGTTCTTCTGGAAAACTTCACCCTGCTCAGCTTTGCGTCGGCCCTTGACTGTCTGCGCATTGCCAATCGCATGGCGGACGAACCCCTGTATGAATGGGTCGTGGCCGGTGATGCCGGCGAAGACGGCACGATATCCTGTTCGGCCGGGTCGCGCTTTCAGGTCGACATGGGGCTGGACGAGCTGCGCCGCGAGGACACGGTTCTGCTGTGTGGTGGCACGGATATCCAGAACGCCACGACGAAAAAGGTGCTCAACTGGCTGCGGCGCGAGGCCCGGCGCGGGCCGCGCATCGGTGGGCTTTGCACCGCGTCCTACGTGATGGCCAAGGCCGGGCTGCTGGATGGCAAGCGCGCCACGATCCACTGGGAGAACCATGACAGTTTCACCGAGGAGTTCGACGAGGTCGAACTGACCAAGTCGGTCTTCGTGGTCGATGGCAACCGGATGTCCACGGCGGGTGGCACCTCGTCGATCGACCTGATGCTCAAGCTGATCGCCGATGAGCATGGCGAGCAACTGGCCAACGCGGTGGCCGACCAGATGATCTATTCGTCCATCCGGACCGACCAGGACACGCAGCGCCTGTCGGTGCCCACGCGCATCGGCGTGCGCCACCCCAAGCTGAGCCAGGTCATCCAGATGATGGAGCAGAACATCGAAGAGCCGATCAGCCCCTCGATCCTCGCCAGGGACGTGGGCATGTCCACCCGCCAGCTCGAACGGTTGTTTCGCCGGTACCTGAACCGCAGCCCCAAGCGGTATTACATGGAACTGCGCCTGCAAAAGGCGCGCAACCTGCTGATGCAGACCGACATGACGGTGATCAACGTGGCATTGGCGTGTGGTTTTGCGTCGCCCTCGCATTTCTCCAAATGCTACCGGTCGCATTACAACACCACGCCCTACCGCGAACGCGGCAGTCAGGCGGCGCGGCTGTCGGTGTGATCGCAGCCCGATGCACGAGATCCTGCCGAGCCCGGGCCATGCCGCGGCCGGAGCCGACAGCGCAACTCAGAATTCGGTCAGCAACGCATTGATATCGGTGTTGAACTTGAATTTGACCGCCACCAGCGCCTCCTCGCGCTGGTGAAAAACGACCGACGCGAAGATATAACTCAACCCGCCCCAATAGGCGTACATCTCGCGGGCCCAGCCATCCCCCATCTCGTCCCGCTTGACCAGCGACACTTGCGCGAAATCACTGGGAAAAATGGCACGCACGCGGTTTTGCAGGCTATCCAGTTCCTCGACCGTCATCTCGTCCGAGGCGCCGAAGGCGCGCATCACGTCGGCGATCTCGCGTTGCATCATCAGCCCGTCGAGCACCTC
>JANSYB010000498.1 GCA_024742655.1 Paracoccaceae bacterium
GCGTTGTCATGCCCGTCCCAGACATAGGGCATGATGATCGCCGGCTTGCCGAAATAGAGGCATTCGGTGAACGAGTTGTTGCCGCCATGATGGATGACCATGTCGACCTGCGGGATGACCGAGGGCTGCGGATACCAGCCTTCGATATGGCAGTTGTCGGGCACGTCACCCGCGCTGTAGCTGTCGGTATAGTCGCCCACATTGACAAGCGCGCGATAAGGCAGGCCCGAGAGGGTCGTCATGATCCGCTTGAGCAGGTCGGTGTCGCCCGCGCCAAGAGAGCCGAAGGAGACATAGAGCAGCGGCTTGTCGTTGTTGGCCTTGAAGGTCGGCACCTCGTAGGGGGCCTCCTCGCGCACGCAGCCTTCGAGATACTGGAAGCGCGCGGGATCGAGCGGCACCTCGCGTTCGAATTTCACCGGCTCGGGATAGAGCAGCAGGTTCATCGTGGGCGAGGCCTCGAAGAACTCACCGATCTCGTAGGGATCTTCGCCGCAGCTGGCCAGAAAGGCGTTGTAGTCATCGTGGATCGGCTTGATGACCTCGTGAAAGCGGTCGTTATAGGCCGTGTGACAGGCGGTGTCTGCGGCCTTGCAGCCCGACAGGTGCGGCGGCACCTTGGGATCGGGTATCTCGTTTTCCGAACACGAAATGATCCGTACCCATGGCACGCCGAACTGTTTGATCGCGGGGAACATGATGACGTTGTCCACGCAGATCATGTCGGGTTTCACCCTGGACAGGATACCGGGCAGGTCCTTTTCGGCCCATTTGGCGCTGTCGACGATCGCCTCCCAGCATTCCTTGACGTAATTGTCGATCTGGTCGATGGGCGACTTGCGGAAATTCGGAATGTGCCCGTTGATGAAATCCTCCCAGAACTTGGCCATAACCTCGGGGTCCATCGGCTCGGACAGGGCCACGGGATGCGCCTCGAAGCCGTAGCCCTCGTAGACCGCGACAAAGCCCGGGTCGGACAGGAACACCGCCTTGTGGCCCATCTTTTCGCAGGCTTGCGCGATGCCCACGGAATTGAGCGCGGGGCCAAAGGCCGCCTCGGGGAAGAATGCGATGGTTTTCTGTGTCATGGTCCACTCCCTGTGATTGTCAGTTCGTCTCTGGTTTCAGTATCCGCGAATGTTCGGGCGCCCAGCAACAGTGCACCGCCTGTCCGGGCTCGAAATGTGTCAGGCTGACCTGTGCCACGGGGATGCGCGCGGCAAGGCGGGCGCTGCCGCCCAGCACCTCGACATGCACGCTGAGATCGGTGCCGTGATAGGCCAGTTCCGAGATCGTTCCCGGTACGCTGTTCTGTTCGTCGCCAGGCGGGTCATCCGCAAGCGTTATCCGTTCCGGTCGTACGGCAAGAGAGGCCGGGCCGGTGAAATCGCAGTTCCCTTTCAAAAGGCCCGCGCCCGGCACCTCGACGCCGCCTGGCACGGCGAGGCCATCAAGGAAATTCATCACCCCAATAAAGCTGGCCACGAAGTGGCTGTCGGGATGCTCATACAGGTCCTGCGGCGGGCCGACCTGCGCCAGCCGTCCGTCGCGCAGCACCGCGATGCGGTCGGCCATAACAAGCGCCTCTTCCTGGTCGTGGGTGACGACAAGGAAGGTTATGCCGACCTCGTGCTGCAGCCGTTTGAGCTCCAGCTGCATTTCCTCGCGCAGCTTCTTGTCCAGTGCCGACAGCGGCTCGTCCAGCAACAACACCCTGGGCCGTTTGACCAGCGCGCGGGCCAGTGCCACGCGCTGTCGCTGCCCGCCCGAGAGCTGGTCGGGCTTGCGATCGGCAAAGCGGCCAAGCTGCGCGCTGTCCAGCACCTCGGCCACGCGGGCGCGGATCTCGTCGCGGGGCAGTTTCTCCATCTCCAGACCGTAGGCCACGTTGCGCTCCACCGTCATGTGCGGGAACAGCGCATAGGACTGGAACATCATGTTGAGCGGGCGGCGGCGCGGGCGCCAGTCGGTCACGTCCTGCCCGCCGACGATCACCTGTCCCGCATCGGGCACCTCGAACCCCGCCAGCGTGCGCAAGAGCGTTGTCTTGCCGCAACCGGACGGGCCCAGCAGGGCAAAGAGTTCGTTGTCGCGGATATCGAGAGACACGTCATCGACCGCTATCACCGACCCGAACCGCTTGGTCACATTGCGAAGCTCTATCCCTGCGGTCATTGCGTGAACACCCTCCGATCCGCGCGCTGTGCCAGCAGAACAAGGGTGAAGGACACCAGCATGACGATGGTGGCCATGGCGTTGATCTCGGGCGTCACGCCGAAGCGGATCATAGAATAGATCTGCATCGGCAGGGTGGTGGAGGATTGCCCGGCCCCGGCGGTGAAGAAGGCGATGATGAATTCATCCACCGACAGGGTGAAGGACAGGAGCGCCCCGGCAATCACCCCCGGCAGGATGGCCGGCAGCAACACGCGGCGGAAGGTGGTGAACTCGCTGGCACCCAGATCGGCGCTGGCCTCGAGTACGGACTGGTCGAAATGGCGCATCCGCGTGCGCACCACCGCGACGACGAAGGCGATGTTGAACACCACGTGGCTGAGGATGATGGAGTGCAGGCCCAGTGTCAGGCTGATCGCGGTGTAGAAACTCAGCAGCGCGATGGCGAGCACGATATCAGGGATGATCATCGGCGCGAATAGGATCGCGTCAAGGAAAGGCGAGGAGCGCCGGGTTTCCACGCCCACGGCCAGAAGTGTGCCGATCACCGTGGCCAGAACGGTCGAGATCACGGCCACGATCAGGGTGTTGCGCGCGGCGTTGATGATCGGATCCGAACTGAAAAGCTTGCCGTACCA
>JANSYB010000331.1 GCA_024742655.1 Paracoccaceae bacterium
GAACATGAACCAGGAACTGACAAACAACCCGTTCAACCCCGCCGCACCGGCGAAGGTGTTCGACGAAATCAAGGTCTCTCTGGCCAGCCCCGAGCGGATTCTCTCGTGGTCCTATGGCGAGATCAAGAAGCCCGAGACGATCAACTACCGCACGTTCAAGCCCGAGCGGGATGGTCTGTTCTGCGCGCGTATCTTTGGCCCGATCAAGGACTACGAATGTCTGTGCGGCAAGTACAAGCGCATGAAATATCGCGGCGTCGTCTGCGAGAAATGCGGTGTGGAAGTCACCCTGCAGAAGGTTCGCCGCGAGCGGATGGGCCATATCGAACTGGCGGCCCCCTGTGCGCATATCTGGTTCCTGAAGTCGCTGCCCAGCCGCATCGGGCTGATGCTGGACATGACGCTGCGCGACCTGGAGCGGGTGCTCTATTTCGAGAACTACGTGGTGATCGAGCCCGGCCTGACCGATCTGACCTATGGCCAGATGCTGTCGGAAGAGGAATTCATGGACGCGCAGGATGCCTATGGCATGGACGCGTTCACCGCCAATATCGGCGCCGAGGCGATCCGCGAGATGCTGGCCAATATCGATCTCGAGAACGAGGCCGAGACGTTGCGCGCCGATCTGGCGGAGGCCACTGGTGAGCTGAAGCCGAAGAAGATCATCAAGCGCCTCAAGGTCGTCGAATCCTTCCTTGAATCGGGCAACCGCCCGGAATGGATGATCATGACCGTCATTCCGGTGATTCCGCCGGAACTGCGCCCGCTGGTGCCGCTGGACGGTGGCCGGTTCGCCACGTCGGATCTCAACGATCTCTATCGCCGCGTGATCAACCGCAACAACCGTCTCAAGCGTCTGATCGAACTGCGCGCGCCCGACATCATCGTGCGCAACGAAAAGCGGATGCTGCAGGAATCGGTTGATGCGCTCTTTGACAATGGCCGCCGTGGCCGTGTGATCACCGGTGCCAACAAGCGCCCGTTGAAGTCGCTCAGCGATATGCTGAAGGGCAAGCAGGGCCGCTTCCGCCAGAACCTTCTGGGTAAGCGGGTCGACTTCTCGGGCCGGTCCGTCATCGTGACGGGCCCGGAGCTCAAGCTGCATCAGTGCGGCCTGCCCAAGAAGATGGCGCTGGAACTGTTCAAACCGTTCATCTATTCGCGGCTGGAGGCCAAGGGCCTCAGCAGCACCGTCAAACAGGCCAAGAAGCTGGTCGAGAAGGAACGCCCCGAGGTGTGGGATATCCTCGACGAGGTGATCCGCGAACACCCGGTTCTTCTGAACCGGGCGCCGACGCTGCACCGTCTTGGCATCCAGGCCTTCGAGCCGGTTCTGATCGAGGGCAAGGCCATTCAGCTTCACCCGCTGGTCTGCTCGGCCTTCAATGCCGATTTCGACGGTGACCAGATGGCCGTGCACGTCCCGCTGAGCCTTGAAGCACAGCTTGAGGCGCGGGTGCTGATGATGTCGACGAACAACGTTCTGTCGCCGGCCAACGGCGCACCGATCATCGTGCCGTCGCAGGACATGGTTCTGGGCCTCTACTACACCTCGATCATGCGTGAAGGCATGAAGGGCGAGGGGATGACCTTCGCCTCGATCGAAGAGGTGCAGCACGCATTGGATTCCGGCGAGGTGCATCTGCACGCCCGGATCACCGCACGTGTTCCGCAGATCGACGAGACCGGCCAGGAGGTCATGAAGCGGTTCGAAACCACGCCGGGCCGTGTGCGTATCGGGGCGCTTCTGCCGATGAATGCAAAGGCGCCATTCGAACTGGTCAACAAGCTGCTGCGCAAGAAAGAGGTGCAGCAGACCATCGACACCGTCTACCGCTATTGCGGGCAGAAAGAGTCGGTGATCTTCTGCGATCAGATCATGTCGATGGGCTTCAAGGAAGCGTTCCGCGCCGGGATCTCCTTCGGCAAGGACGACATGGTCATCCCGCATGACAAGTGGACGATCGTCGACGAGACGCGCGACCAGGTCAAAGGCTTCGAACAGCAGTACATGGATGGCCTGATCACCCAGGGCGAAAAGTACAACAAGGTCGTCGACGCCTGGTCGAAGTGCAACGATCAGGTCACCGAGGCGATGATGGGTACGATCTCGGCGGACAAGTTCGACGAGAACGGCGCCATGATGGAGCCCAACAGCGTCTACATGATGGCCCATTCGGGCGCCCGTGGCTCGGTCACGCAGATGAAGCAGCTGGGCGGCATGCGCGGCCTGATGGCCAAGCCGAACGGCGATATCATCGAGACGCCGATCATCTCGAACTTCAAGGAAGGTCTGACCGTTCTGGAGTACTTCAACTCTACCCACGGGGCGCGTAAGGGCCTGTCTGACACGGCCCTGAAGACGGCGAACTCGGGCTACCTGACCCGCCGTCTGGTGGACGTGGCGCAGGACTGCATCGTGCGCGAGCATGATTGCGGCACCGACCGCGCGATCACCGCCGAACCGGCCGTCAATGACGGCGAGGTCGTCGCCTCGCTGGCCGAACGTGTGCTGGGCCGTGTCGCGGCCGAGGATATCGTCAACCCCGTCTCGGGTGACGTGGTCGTGGCCGAGGGCCAGTTGATCGACGAACGCATGGCCGATGCCATCGACGAGGCCGCGGTGCAGATTGCGCGTATCCGCAGCCCTCTGACCTGCGAGGCCGAGGATGGCGTCTGCGCCATGTGTTATGGCCGTGACCTTGCCCGCGGTACGATGGTCAACACCGGCGAGGCCGTCGGCATCATCGCCGCACAGTCGATCGGTGAACCAGGCACGCAGCTGACCATGCGGACGTTCCACATCGGCGGCGTGGCACAGGGTGGCCAGCAATCCTTCCTCGAGGCCAGCCAGGACGGCGTGATCGCCTTTGAGGGGGCGCAAACGCTGGAAAACTCGTCCGGTGAAACGCTTGTGATGGGTCGTAACATGAAGCTGCTCATCAAGAGCGAGAACGGCGCGGAACTGGCCAGCCACAAGGTGGGCTATGGCTCCAAGCTGTTCGTCAAGGATGGGGACAAGATCACCCGCGGCGGCAAGCTGTTCGAGTGGGACCCGTATACCCTTCCGATCATCGCCGAAAAGAGCGGCACGGCCAAGTTCGTCGACCTGGCGTCGGGCGTGTCGGTGCGTGACGTGACCGACGAGGCCACGGGCATGACCCAGAAGATCGTGACCGACTGGCGTGCGGCACCAAAGGGCAACGAACTCAAGCCCGAGATCCTGATCGCCGACAAGGATGGAGAGCCGGTCCGCAACGACGCGGGCAACCCGGTGACCTACCCGATGTCGGTCGACGCGATCCTGTCGATCGAAGAGGGCCAGGAGGTGCATGCCGGTGACGTCGTCGCGCGTATCCCGCGCGAGGGTGCCAAGACCAAGGACATCACCGGTGGTCTGCCGCGCGTGGCCGAACTCTTCGAGGCACGCCGTCCCAAGGACCACGCCATCATCGCCGAAATCGACGGCTACGTTCGCTATGGGCGCGACTACAAGAACAAGCGCCGCATCAGCATCGAACCCGCCGACGATTCGATGGAGCCGGTCGAGTATATGGTGCCCAAGGGCAAGCACATCCCCGTTCAGGAAGGGGACTATGTGCAGAAGGGCGACTACATCATGGATGGCAACCCCGCGCCGCATGACATCCTGTCGATCATGGGTGTCGAGGCACTGGCCGATTACATGATCAACGAGGTGCAGGAGGTCTATCGTCTGCAGGGCGTTAAGATCAACGACAAGCACATCGAAGTCGTGGTGCGCCAGATGCTGCAGAAGTGGGAAATCCTGGATTCAGGTGAAACCACGCTGCTGAAGGGCGAGCATGTCGACAAGGCAGAGTTCGACGCGGCCAACGAAAAGGCCATCGAGCGCGGCAAGCGTCCCGCACAGGGCGAACCGATTCTGCTCGGCATCACCAAGGCCAGCCTGCAGACGCGGTCGTTCATCTCGGCGGCATCGTTCCAGGAAACCACGCGGGTCCTGACCGAGGCCTCGGTGCAGGGCAAGCGCGACAAGCTTGTCGGGCTGAAGGAAAACGTCATCGTGGGTCGCCTCATTCCGGCGGGCACCGGTGGCGCGACCCTCAAGGTGCGCCACATCGCACAGCAGCGTGACAACGTGGTCATCGAAGCGCGCCGCGAGGAGGCCGAAGCGGCCGCTGCACTGGCCGCTCCGGTGATGGA
>JANSYB010000129.1 GCA_024742655.1 Paracoccaceae bacterium
GGTCAGCACGATATCCGAGGTGATGCAGATATCCTCGAAATCCACCGATTTCAGAAGGCTCAGCACCTCGGCATCGGCCACATGCACCACCGGCGCGGCCTCCAGCGAGGCGCCAATCACCTTGTCGGTGCGCTGCACCTCAAGGGCGGCGGTCACGGCGCGGCGCGCCCGGCGCACTTGCGCCCATTTCGCCGCCAGTGCCTCATCCAGCCAATCCGCCGGCGTCTCGGGGATATCCACCAGATGCACGCTGCTCTCCTCTCCCGGGAAGCGCGACAGCCAGACCTCTTCCATCGTGAAAACCAGAACCGGCGCCAGCCACGTGGTCAGCCGGTGAAACAGCAGGTCCATCACCGTGCGCGCCGCCCGGCGGCGCGGCGTGTCGCCGTCACAGTAAAGCGCGTCCTTGCGGATGTCGAAATAGAACGCGCTAAGCTCAACCGTGCAGAAATTGAACAGCGCCTGGAACACGCCCTGGAAATCATAGGCGGCATAGCCCGTGCGCACCCGTTCATCCAGTTCGGCCAGCCGGTGCAGCACCCAGCGTTCCAGCTCCGGCATATCCGCGGGCTCAACCCGGTCCTCTTCGCGGAAATGGCTGAGCGCCCCCAGCATGAAGCGCATCGTGTTGCGCAAACGCCGGTAGCCGTCAGCGGTGCCTTTCAGGATCTCCGGCCCGATGCGCAGGTCGGCGGTGTAATCCGACTGCGCCACCCAGAGCCTCAGGATATCGGCGCCGTATTGCTGCACGACCTCGTCGGGGGCCACGGTGTTGCCCAGCGACTTGGACATCTTGTTGCCCTTCTCGTCGAGGGTGAACCCATGTGTCAGCACGCCCCGATAGGGCGCGCGACCGATGGTCCCGCAAGCCTGCAGCATCGAGGAGTGGAACCAGCCGCGATGCTGGTCGGTGCCTTCGAGATAGAGATCGGCCAGCCCGTCCTCGGACCCATCCTCGCGGTCGCGCAGAACGAAGGCATGGGTGGAGCCGCTGTCGAACCACACGTCGAGGATGTCGTCGACCTTCTCCCATTCACTGGGGTCATAGTCATTGCCGAGGAAGCGTTCCTTGGCGCCGGGCTTGTACCACGCATCCGCGCCCTCGGCCTCGAACGCATCGAGGATGCGGGCATTCACAGCTTCGTCGCGCAGCAGGTAATCGGGATCGGTGGGCAGCGCGCCCTTTTTCACGAAACAGGTCAGCGGCACACCCCAGGCCCGCTGGCGCGACAGCACCCAGTCGGGCCGCGCCTCGATCATGGAGTACAGCCGGTTGCGACCGGTGCGCGGCGTCCATGCCACAAGCTCGTCGATCGAGCGCAGCGCGCGTTCGCGGATCGTGGTGCCATAGGTGTCCTGCCCGTCGCCCACCTTGCGGTCGATGGCGGCGAACCATTGCGGCGTGTTGCGGTAGATCACCGGCGCCTTGGAGCGCCAGGAATGGGGGTAGGAGTGCTTGATCTTGCCGCGCGCCAGCAGGCCGCCCACGTCGGCCAGCTTGTTGATGACGGCGGTGTTGGCGTCGCCCTCCTTGCCCTTGCGGCTGAGGATATAGGTGCCGCCGAAGAACGGCAGGTCCGGCCGGAACGATCCATCATCCATCACGTTGTAGGTGATGACCTGCTCCAGCATACCAAGGTCACGGTAGAGCTCATACTCGTCCATCCCGTGCGAGGGCGCGCAGTGAACAAAACCGGTGCCTTCCTCGTCGGTCACGAAATCGGCCGCGCGGAAATCGCGCAGATCGTCCCATTCGCCCTGTCCGCCTTCGGCGCCGGCGAGGGGATGGGCGAGGCTCAGGCCCGACAACTCGTCTGCTGTCACATCGCGCACGCGGGTCCACTGATCCGGCTCCAGCCGGGCACGCGCCATCACGTCGCCGGCGAGCTTGTCGGCGAGGATGTACTTGTCCCCGACCTTGGCCCAGCATTCCTCGGGCGCGCCGGTGACCTCGTAGAGGCCATAGGCGATCTCGGCCCCGAAAACGACGGCCTTGTTCGAGGGGATGGTCCAGGGGGTCGTGGTCCAGATCACCACGTGTGCGCCCTTAAGTGACATGTGTGGTTCAAGGTAATCGCGAACAGCCTGCGGAGCCGCTTCCGCGTCAAGTCCCTGAGATAACTCCGTGAACTTCTCATCGTTCAATGTCTGGATATATTCATCCGGAGAACCGGCGCTCAGATCAGACTCATCCGCGACCTCGAACTTCACCCAGATGGTGAAGCTTTCCTTGTCGTGATACTCGACCTCGGCCTCGGCCAGCGCGGTCTTCTCGATGGGCGACCACATCACCGGCTTGGAACCTTGGTAAAGCGTGCCGTTCATCAGGAATTTCTGAAATTCCTCGGCGATGATCCGCTCGGACCGGTAATCCATCGTCAGGTAGGGCTTCGACCATTTTCCGGTCACGCCCAGGCGCTTGAACTCATCGCGCTGGATGTCGATCCAGCCTTCGGCGAATTTCCGGCATTCCTGGCGAAAGTCGACAACGTCGACCTCGTCCTTGTTGCGGCCCTTCTTGCGGTACTCTTCCTCGATCTTCCATTCGATCGGCAAGCCGTGACAATCCCAGCCGGGGATATAGCGCGCATCGCGCCCCATCATCTGCTGGGACCGCACGACCATGTCCTTGAGGATCTTGTTGAGCGCGTGACCGATATGCAGGTGCCCGTTGGCATAGGGCGGGCCGTCATGCAGGGTAAAGGGGGTGCGGTTGCCCTCGGCCCTGGCCTTCTCGCGCAGGCGCGTGTACAGGCGCAGGTCGGTCCAGCGCTCCAGCCATTCGGGCTCTCGTTTCGGCAGGCCCGCGCGCATCGGGAAATCGGTCTGCGGCAGGTTCAGCGTGTCTTTGTATTCGGGTGTGTCGGCGCACATGGGTGACGTCCTTTGTCACTTGGATCTTGTCAGGGATGGGAGAGGCGGCGCGGGGTCCCATACGCCTTGTCCCGGCGGCTCGAATGTTTCAGAGCGCCGGGCATGTAATTCGAATGATGATCGCGAACGGATGCGTCATGGGGCGCGTTATAGGCCGCGTGTTTCGCGGCGTCCAGAGGCGGGGATTGCCTATTGCGATGCGACGCGCCACATAAGAGAGCATGACCAGCGCCCTGCCCCCACGCTTCGAGATCACGCGCCCCGAGATCGAGCGCGTCGTCGCGGCCTTTTACGCGGCGGTGCGAAACCATCCCGGGCTGGCGCCGGTTTTTGCCGTGCATGTCGAGGACTGGCCGGCGCACGAGGCCCGGGTGGCGGATTTCTGGGCCAACACGATCCTGCATGAACGCGGCTATAACGGCAATGTCCTGCGCAGCCATGTGCGCGCGGGCAATGTCCAGCCCGGCATGTTCTCGACCTGGCTGGGCCTTTTCGACAGTGTTCTGCGCACTGAATTGACCAACGATCAGGCCGCTGCCTGGTCGGATCTGGCCCACCGGATCGGCAACACGCTGCGTGCCGGTGTCGTGGAACGGGAAACACTCGCCGGCGGCGTCCCGAAACTGCGCTAGGCGAAAGATTTTTCGTACGAAAAATCTCGGCAAGAAAATTGGTATAATTTTCTTGCCCTCATGCTTTTCCGAACAGCCCCGTCAGCGCACGTTTGACCAACCCCGTGACCGACGGACGTTTCGACCGGATAAAGGGCACCGGCCGGCACACCTCCATCGCGGCCACGCCGACCCGCGCGGTCAATGCCCCGTTCACGATGCCCTCGCCGAACCGGCGCGAAATCCTGGACAGCACACCGCCCCCGGCGACCGAACCGATAAGGTCATCGCCGACCGCGACCGCACCCGTGGCCACCAGATGCGTCATCACCGCACGCGTCAGCCGCCATCCGCCCAGTACGCCCGAGCGCCCGCCATATACCTCGGCGATCCGGCGGATCATCCGAAGGTTGGCTGTCAGCGCGGCGATCACATCGGCAAAGGCGAGGGGCACAATTGCCGTGACCGTCGCCACCTGTCGGGACGCGGCTTCGATCTCCTTGCTGGCGGCCATGTCCAGCGGTGTCAGAAGTTCGATTTCCGCCAGCGCCAGAAGATCCGCCGCATCCACCGCTTCGGCGGCATGCGTCTTCAGTCTGTCGCGGCCCCATGCTGTATCACCGCGCCCAGCATAGAGACCTGTGAGGTCGGCAACGACCGCCCGGGCCTTGTTCAGATCGTTTTCAGCCAGCGCCGAATCCGCCTCCCGGTGCAGCCGGTCGATGCGCGCAAGACGCGAGAACGCCGCCAGTTCACGCAGGATGATGGCAAGGCAGACCAGAGCGAACGCGATGACAAGCGCCGTGACCGTATACCCCAAGGCGGGCATGCGCTCGATCAGCCCGGTGATGAAATCCCACGCGGCCACCGACACGACGGCCCCGACAAGCGCCATCGCCAATCCCCAGAAGAGTCGCGCCAGCCGCGAGGGACCGCGTGCCGCCAGCGTCGCGGCGGCCTGCATCGCGCGCCCCTCGGGCGGGGTCGGCATGTCCAAATCGGGAACCGTTGGCGCCTCCGCGGGGCTGGGACCGATTTCCCTGTCTTCAAGATCAATCAGGATCGGACCCTTTGTCATGGCTCTGCCCTGCGTTCCGGGGGCCAGACCATCAGGATGTCCGGCAGGTTGGCATCGTTGCCCGCGCCCCGGGCCCGGGTCTTCTCGGCGAATCCGGCACGGATGTAGAAACGGCGGGCGCTGCGGTTCTGCTCGAGCACCCACAGATCCAGCGCGCCGACGCGTGCCTTTGCCTCGGCCAGCAGCGCACGGCCGATACCTTGCCCCTGGGCGCGGGGATGGACGTAGAGCGCATGCACCATGTGTCCGTCTCGCACGAGAAAGCCCGCCGGACCGGCAGCATCGGCAAGGTAACGCACCCGGCCACGCATCGTCACGCGGGCGAGCGCAAGAAAATCGGCCAGCCCGTTGGGAATGCCCGGCAGGCCGGGTGTGGTGTGGGTCGCCGAACGCAGGATGGCCCACAGGTGCGGCAAGTGGTGCAGGCGGGCGGGTCGCGGGGTCACAGGCGGTCTCCGATCAGGAATTGCGCGGCACGGTCCAGCCGGATATGTGGCGGCCCCTCGCCGGGTTTGAGAGACACACGCGCAGGGGCGAAGCGCATCACCTCGTAATCGGCGTCAAGCCAGGTTTCCGCCCCGTCACGCGCCGGACTCAGCAGCCGCCCGGGATCCTCGGGCAGCGCACCGGGATAGAACGCCGCCTGTTTGCCCGTGTCCAGCAGCCTGCCCCGTACGCAATCCAGCGGCGCTCCCTCATGGGAAATCGTTTCCTCTGTCGTCGCGCGCAGCGCCGCGATAGCCATGGCCGAAGTCTGCGCGCCGGCAAAATCGGCCCGGTCGCGGGCATCGCGCATCAGGGCCTCGACGATGCCGGTCAGATGGGCATGTTGCGCATGGTGCAGATGATCCGCCTTGGTGGCCGCGAACAGGATCTTTTCCACCCTCCGCCCCAGCAAAAGTCGCGACAGGAACGCATTGCGCCCGGGCCGGAAGGCCCCGAGGATATCGGCCATGGCCCGGCGCATGTCCTCGACCGCCTGCGGCCCGCCATGGATCGCGCCCAGCACGTCGACCAGGACAACCTGCCGATCGATCCGGGCAAAGTGATCGCGAAAGAACGGCTTGACCACCTCGCGTTTGTACGCCTCGAAGCGGCGGTCCATCTCGCGCCAGAGCGATTTGCGCGACGCGGACTCGGGCTGGGTCAACGGGGCGAAGGTCAGAACAGGCGACCCGGCCAGATCGCCCGGCAGCAGGAACCGTCCCGGCGTGCAATCCGACAGCCCCGCCTGCCGCGCCTGCGACAGATAGCCCGTGAATTGCCGGGCAAGCGCCTGCGCCTGCGGCTCGTCGAGGTGGGCGGTGACATCGGTCTGCCGGGCGAGGTCGAGGTAACCGGACGCTTGCGGGCGATACTGCATGCGCGAAAGCGTCTCCTGCGACCAGGCGGCATAGGATTTGTCCAGCAGGCCCAGATCGAGCAGCCATTCACCGGGGTAATCCACGATATCCAGATGCACCGTGCGCGGCCCCTGCAGACCCGACAGCAAGCCCGTCGGGCGCACCCGCAGCGACAGGCGCAATTCCGACACCGCGCAGGTGCTGTCGGGCCAGTGCGGCTCGGCCCCGGTGAGGGCGGCAAGATGGGTCTCGTAATCGAACCTAGGGACCGTATCGTCGGGCTGTGGCTGCAGATAAGCGGCCGAAATGCGCCCCTCCGCCACCGCCGTCAGCCCCGCCAGGCGCGAACGGTTCATCAGGTTGGCCACCAATGACGTGATGAACACCGTCTTGCCCGCCCGGCTGAGGCCGGTCACGCCCAGCCGGATGACGGGCTCGAAAAACGTCTCCGACACCGTGCCGGCGACGTTCTCGACGCCGCGGGTAATCCCGTCTGCAATCGTGGTGATGACCAAGTGCCTGCCCCCTTCGGCCTCAAGATAGCCACCCGCGCACCCGCATGCCAGAGGGGAGGTTCGGTCGAATGTTCCCCCGGAATGCCCGATCCTCGCCCGCTCGAAGTCGCAGCAGGACGCTCGGCTGGTGATGGAGGGAAGGCGAA
>JANSYB010000334.1 GCA_024742655.1 Paracoccaceae bacterium
AAAGCTGACCGTCAGGCAGCTTGCACGGCCTGCGATTCGGTCAGGATGGTGTAAAGAGTGGCCGGGTCGTTATTCGACCGCAGCTTGGCACAGATCGAGGGATCACGCAGCGTGCGGGACACAAGCGCAAGTGCCTTGAGATGCTCGACCCCGGCATCTTCGGGCGCGAACAGCGAAAATGCCAGATCAACGGGCTGCCGATCGACAGAGGAAAAGTCTATCGGTGTTTCCAGAAGCACCAGAACACCGACAACGCTGTCAACACCTTCAAGCCGCGCATGCGGCAGGGCCACACCATGGCCCACGCCGGTTGGCCCAAGGCTTTCACGTTCCAACAACGCCTCAGCCGCGCGCGACTGGTCAAGGCCGTAGGCGGATTCCGCAATCGAACCCAGTTCGTGCAGCAGGCGTTTCTTGCTGGACACTGAAGACAATACGCGAACAGCCTCAGGTTTGAGGATTGTAGACAATTCCATTCCTTACCGCTCCGCCCTGGCCGGCCCTGACGAGCCTTGGCCCTAAATGTCGGGGTCAATCCACCCGATGTTCCCGTCATCGCGACGGTAAACAACGTTCACCCCGTCTTTTCCCTCGTTGCGAAACACGAGAACCGGAGCGCCCGCAAGCTCCATCTGCATAACGGCCTCTCCCACGGACAGGGACGGAATTCTGGTTTCCATCTCGGCCACGATGATCGGCTGCAGGCTATCTGGCTCCGAATCTTCCGCCTCGCTTTCGGAAGCGAGGATATATGCGGAACCCTGCAAGAGTTCAACCGGCTCAACGCGATCCCTGTGATGATCTTTCAGGCGACGCTTGTATCGGCGCAACTGTTTTTCCATCTTCTCGCTGCACTTGTCGAAAGCTGCATAAATTTCGTGCGCATGTGCCTTTGCCTGCGCCGTAAGACCCGTGGACAGATGGATGGTCGCTTCGCAAACGAACTCGCTGGCGCTCTTCGAGAAAATGACATGAGCGTCGGTCGGGCGCTCGGCATATTTCTCAATCACGGTGTTCAGTTCGTTCTGCACATGCGTTTGCAGCGCGCTGCCTACATCAATCTGCTTTCCACTGATCTGATAACGCATTTCGTCTCCTCCGACTTGCCGACAGGGTTGAAGTGCAGGCCTTGTGACCCGATGCGACCTCAGCCCTTTGCGAGAATAAATGACATTGTCTCAGTTTGTTCAAAGCCGCTCCAGCTTTGCTGGGGCCACGGCAAGGACAGCACGGAGACCAAGGATGTCATACTCCAATTGAGGCGCTTTCCGTATGACTTGTCAATGCAGTTCGACGTGATCGCGACCGTTTGCGCGGTGCAACACTCTGTTTCAGGAGATGCGGAAATTGTCGCCGAGATAGACCCGGCGGACGTTCTCGTTTTCCACCACTTCATTCGGGGTGCCCGACATCAGAACCTGCCCGTCATGCAGGATATACGCGCGGTCCACGATTTCGAGCGTTTCGCGCACATTGTGGTCGGTGATCAGCACGCCGATCCCGCGTTTCCTGAGATCGGAAACGAGGTGTCGGATATCCCCAACGGAAATCGGATCGACCCCGGCAAACGGTTCATCCAGTAGCAGGTATTTCGGATGCGCCGCCAGGCAACGCGCGATCTCGACCCGGCGGCGTTCACCCCCCGACAGGGCCAGTGCGGGCGCGCGGCGCAGATGTTCGATCGAGAATTCCGATAGAAGCTCTTCGAGCCGCTCGCGGCGCTTGTGCCGGTCCGAGTAGGAAATATCGAGGATTGCCATGATGTTGTCTTCGACGGACATGCCACGGAAGATCGACATTTCCTGCGGAAGGTACCCGATACCCAGTTTGGCGCGCCGGTACATGGGCAGGTTGGTGACATCCCGGTCATCGATGTAAACGTGCCCGCCTTCGGGATGGATCAGCCCGGCGATCGCATAGAAGGTCGTGGTCTTGCCTGACCCGTTCGGCCCCAGGAGGGCAACAACCTCCCCTTGGTTGAGGGTCAGCGAAACATCCCGGATCACAACACGCTTGTTATAGCTTTTGCGCAGGTGACTCACCGACAGGCCGGTGTTTTCATGCGCGATTTTCAGGTCGGGTTTGGCCATCATTCAGTTCTCGCCGCCCGGCTGCAGGATCGTTTTCACGCGGCCACTGACCTGTGCGGTGCCGGCGCGGGTATCGACAAACATCCTGTCGCCGGTCAGGGCATTGATGCCCTGCACCAGCAGGACATCGCCCTGCATTTCGATCACGCCGGTATCGACATTGTAATCAGCGGTGGCCGCCTCGGCGGCGTCCTCGCCGCTGACAAGGGTGACGCCACCAGAGGCGCGCAGTTCCTCGATCCCGCTATGGTCATCCTTGTAGACCACCAGAACACGAGGAGCCGACAGCCGCATTTCGCCCTGCCCGATCAGCACGTTCCCGGTAAACACGGCTGTTCCGTCACTTTGGTTGACGTTGAGATTGTCGGCCGTCACCTCGACCGGAAGGCTGCTGTCCTGCTGGGTATTGCCAAAGGCGACTTGTGCGCCCTGGGCCATGGCAATGGGGGCGATTGCCATGAAAAAGGCGGCAAGCGTAAAGCGGGCGAACAGGGTCACGTCGATCTATTCCTCGGAAATCTGTGGGGTGTATATCAGCTTGACCCCGTCGGTGAAAAGCAAATGTGCGCTATCTGGTGCCTGGTCCCCTTGCAGCACCATTCTTCCTGCGCTCAGATCGCCAGGTGGGCCATAGCCTTCGACAGGCCCGGGCGTTTCGGCATACAGGTCATCGAACCGGGTGTCGATTTGATCGCTGGTCATGCGGTAACCGGTCGAGGTTTCCAGAACCACATTTCCTTCAAGCGTGGCGGAGTAGCGACTTTGGTGCATGTCGGCGCGATCTGACGTGACATCGATGACCGCACCGGACTTCAACTTGATTTGTGCGGATATGGTTTCGGCATGGATCAAACGTGGGTCATCCGCGTCAGGCCGAGCGGCTTCGGCCTTCAGCAGAACTTCGTCACCGCCGCGCGTCACCCCGGCAAAAGCGGCGTTTGTCGCGCCCTGATCCTGGGCACGCTGCTCAAGATCGATCTCGGCGATCGGGATCGATTTGGTCGGATCGAAATTCCGCGAGATCAGAAAAAGCGTCGACAGCAGGCCGAGCGCGGCGAGCGGCAGGATGATCTTCATCCAGGCGACGAAACGTGAATGAAAGTTGTCCTGCCATGCCATGATCAATGCGAAAATATGTCCAGCTCGGGCCACCCGGCAAGATCCAGACGGGCCCGTGTCGGCAAGAATCCGAAACAGGATTCGGCGAGATCCATCCGTCCCTCACGCTCAAGCCGTTCGTTCAGCACCTCGCGAAGGCGGTGAAGATAAAGGACATCCGATGCCGCATACTCGAGCTGCGCCTCGGTCAGGCGCGTCGCACCCCAGTCCGAGGACTGCTGCTGTTTCGAGATATCCACATCGATCAGTTCCTGGAGGAGGTTCTTCAGGCCATGGCGGTCGGTATAGGTCCGCACCAGCTTGCTTGCGATCTTGGTGCAATAGACCGGTGCGGCCAACGCGCCAAACGCGTGGTACATCGCCGCGATATCGAACCTGCCGAAGTGAAACAGTTTCAGCACAGTCGCGTCTGTCAGCAGTGCCTGGAGGTTTGGTGCGCTGGTCTGGCCTTGCGCGACCTGCACGATGTGCGCGTTGCCATCACCCCCCGACAGTTGCACGACACACAGCCGGTCGCGCATCGGGTTCAGCCCCATGGTTTCGCAATCGATCGCAACGATCGGACCAAGATCAAGGCCATCTGGAAGATCGTTCTGGTAAAGGTGGTTCGCCATTTTCATTCCCTTCGTGGAGGGAATGGTGCCCAGGAGAGGACTCGAACCTCCACGTCCGTACGGACACTAGCACCTGAAGCTAGCGCGTCTACCAATTCCGCCACCTGGGCAGGTGTCGTGCAGGGGCGTTTAGACCTCTGGCCGAAGCGTGTCAACGCCGATTTGATGCGATAGGAGGGTTTATCCAAATCACCTTGTTCTGAGACGTTTGCGGCGCTAGGAAGAACCTCGAAAGGCATCAGCCCGGAGACCTTGCATGTCGAAACTTGTCACCATCTACGGCGGTTCTGGATTCGTCGGTCGGTATATCGTGCGCAGATTGGCCAAGGCGGGATGGCGCGTGCGCGT
>JANSYB010000267.1 GCA_024742655.1 Paracoccaceae bacterium
AAGACCTGATCCTGCGTGGCTACAAGCAAGAGGATTTCGAGCCGTTCGTGACCTTCTGCGCCTCGGAGCGGTCACGCTTTGCCGGTGGCCCTCTGGAGCGGCCCCTGGCCTGGCGGGCCTTCATGGGCGCCATTGGCCACTGGGTGTTTCGCGGATACGGAATGTGGGTGCTGGAACACCGCGCCTCGGGCCAGGTCGCGGGGCGCGTCGGCATCCTGATGAACGACGGATGGGACGAGCCCGAACTGGGCTGGCATATCTATGACGGGTTCGAGGGCAAGGGGCTGGCCTATCAGGCCAGCGTGGCCTGCCGCGACCATGCCGCGCGGCACATGGGGTTGGACGGCGTGATCTCTTACATCGATCCGGCCAATGCCCGCTCGGTTCGCCTGGCTGAACGGCTGGGCGCCGCGTTCGAGCGTGACGGAGAGGTGAACGGCCAACCCTGTCAGGTCTGGCGCCACCCCAGGATTGCGGAGGCGAGCGCATGATCAGGATCGCACGTCGCCCCATGGCGCCCGCAACGGCGTCTGTTGATTACCAGTCTACAAGACTGGAGGCCCGCTGACATGGGACACCGCGATATTCCAGTCCTCGAAACACGGCGTCTTGTCCTGCGCGGACCGGACCCGGGTGACTACCCCGATTTCAAGGCGACCTTCGCCTCCTACCGGTCACGCTTCATGGGCGGGCCCCTGAACCCGTATGAGACCTGGATGCTTTACGCCGCCGAGATCGGTCACTGGGAGATCCGGGGCTATGGCATGTGGATGATCCACGACAAGCAAACCGATGAGACCTACGGCATGGCCGGTGGCTGGTTCCCGGCCGCATGGCCCGAGCGCGAGATCGCCTGGATCATCTGGCCCGACAAGGCCGGGCGTGGCTATGCGCTCGAGGCCACGCATGCCGTGCGCAAGTATTTCTACGAGGTTCAGGGCTGGGATGGCGCGGTCAGCTATATCGACCCCAAGAACCTCGACTCGATCCGGCTGGCCGAGCGTCTGGGTTGCGCCAAGGATCACGAGGCGCGCACGATCGACGGCAGTGACGCGGTTTACCGCCACCCGTCACCGGAGCGCCTGAAGTCCGGCCAGATCACCGACGGGATCGAACTGGAGATCAACCACTATTGTGACCCGCTCTTCAAGCCGAAAGGGTTTCCCATTGACTGACGCAACACAACGCGCCGCAGAGCTGCTCAAAGGGCACCGGGAAAGTATCGACCGTCTCGATGCGATCCTTGTCTACACTCTGGGTGAGCGGTTCAAGCACACCCAGGCCGTGGGGAAACTCAAGGCCGAACATGACCTTCCCCCGTCCGATCCCGCCCGTGAGGCGGCCCAGATCGCACGGCTCGAAGACCTGGCGCACCGCGCCGACCTCGACCCGGAATTCGCCAAGAATTTCCTGAACTTCATCATCGCTGAAGTCATTCAGCACCACAAGAAACACCAGACGTAGGATGGGGTTTCACCCCACCTGACCCAAGCCATTCAAAGGAGAAACGACAATGGCCATGAAGATCCGCCTTGCCCGTGGTGGCAGCAAGAAACGCCCCTTCTACCGCATCGTCGCGGCCGACAGCCGCATGCCGCGCGACGGCCGCTTCATCGAGAAGCTGGGCACCTACAACCCGCTTCTGCCCAAGGACAGCGAAGAGCGCGTCAAGATGAACATGGAGCGCATCCAGTACTGGCTGGACCAGGGTGCACAACCCTCCGAGCGGATCGCCCGCATGCTCGAGGCCGCCGGCGTTGCCGAGAAGAAAGAGCGCAACAACCCCAAGAAGGGTGAGCCGGGCCAGAAAGCCAAGGATCGTGCCGAGGAGAAGGCCGAAAAAGCCGCTGCTGCCGCAGAGGCCCCCGCTGAGGAAGAGGCACCCGCCGCAGAGGCAGTAGCCGAGGAAGCCCCGGCAGAAGAAGCACCGGCCGAGGAAACGGCGCAGGAAAGCTGAGCCGGGATACGTGGCGCCATGCCGGAGTTTTCCCCGGACTTCCAACAGGGGCTTGATCGCCTGATGCGGTGGCGGCGGGACGTCCGCCGCTTTCGCACCGATGCCGTGGACGAGGCCGTGCTGCGCGCGTGCCTCGACACGATCCTGTTGGCGCCATCGGTCGGCCTGAGCGAGCCCTGGCGCGTCCTGCGCGTCGAAAGTGACGCCGCCCGCGCGGCGGCGCTCGAGAACTTTCTGACGGCGAACGCGAGGGCGCTTGAGGGCTATTCGGGCGAGCGCGCGAAACTCTACAGCACGCTCAAACTGTCGGGCATGCGCGAGGCGCCGGTGCAACTGGCCATCTATTGCGATGAGGCCACGGGCAAGGGTGCGGGCCTCGGGGCCGGCACGATGCCCGAGATGCGGCGCTACTCGGTCGTGGCGGCGATCACGCAGTTCTGGCTGGCGGCCAGGGCCCGCGGGCTGGGCGTGGGATGGGTGTCGATCCTTGATCCCGACCGCCTGTCGCGCGATCTCGATGTGCCCGGAGACTGGGCGCTTGTGGCCTATCTTTGCGTTGGCTGGCCCAGCGACGAGGCAGAGACACCCGAGCTTGAGCAGGCCGGCTGGGAAGATCGTCGCGTCAGCCTGCCGCTGGAGGTGCGCTGAAATGTTCGGTCTTGTCCGCCTTGTGATCTTTGCCGCGATCGCCTTCGTGGCCGGGGTCCTTTATGAGCGCAACAACGCGAGCGAAGCCTGCAAGGCCGCCGGGGGGCAGTATGCCCGCGGACTGTGCAACACCAACGGGGGCGTCGATGGCTGAGTTGATCTGCATAGGCGCGATCGCCGGCGCCTTTGGCGTAAAGGGCGAACTGCGCTTGAAATCCTTTACCGCCACGCCTGAAGATATCGCCACCTACGGGCCCGTCTCGACCGAAGATGGCAAGCAGACATTCACCATCACGCTGAGTGGACAAAGCACCAAGGGCGCCCTGATTGCACGCCTGTCGGGCGTGGGCACCAAGGAACAGGCCGATGCGCTGCGCGGTGTGCGGCTGTTTGTCGACCGCGATCGCCTGCCGACGCTGCCGGATGACGAGTACTACCACGCCGATTTGATCGGCCTGGAGGTGTTCGACACCGGCGGTACGCTTTTGGGCAAGGTCAAATCGGTCCAGAACCACGGTGCCTCGGATCTTCTGGAAATTCACGGGCCCGACCTGAAGTCGACCGTGCTGTTGCCCTTTACGCTCGAGGCGGTTCCGACCGTGGATCTTGCCAGTGGTCGCATTGTTGCCGACCCGCCCGAGGGGCTGTTCTAGGCCATGCGGATCCTGCTGCATCCGGGGTTTCACAAGACCGGCACCTCGTCGCTGCAACGCGGGCTGGAAACGTTGGCGGACCGGCTGGCGCCGGACCTGCGCTTTCTGCTGACGGCGGATGTGATGGAGGCCGCCCGCGCTGCGCGCCGCTACGCCGCCAAGCCCGGTGCCGCGCGGCTGACGCAGTTTTCCGAGGCGTTGAACCGCTCTCTCGAGGCCGCCGCACTTGAGGGCGTGCCCGCCCTGCTGATCAGCGCCGAGGATCTGGCGGGGCCGATGCCGGGCACGCGCGGGATCACATCCTATGACACGGCCCCGGCCCTTGTTCTGGCGGCCACCACGACACTTGCCACGCGTTTCGGCGCGGCGGCTCGGATCACCGTGCTTTGCACGACACGCAGCGCGCAGGACTGGCAGCGCAGCGTCTGGTATCAATGCCTGCGCGGGCAGCGCCTGACCGACGATTTCGAAACCTACCGCCCGAAACTGTCTCGCGCCGCGCAGCTGGACAACGTGGTTTCGGCCATCACGGAGCATGTCGGCCGTGCGGCCCATGTCGTCGCGTGTCCCATCGAAACATGCGGGGCAGCACCTCTTGGCCCACTGGGCGTGGCTCTGGACCTGCTGGATATATCCAACGATGGCCTGCCTTCGCTGCGGGCTCATAACGTTCAGCCCGACGGCGCGGCGCAAGAGCTTCTGGCGCTCAATCGCTCCGGGCTGGCTGACACCGAATTGGCCCAGGCCAAGCGGGACGTCGTCCGCACCTATCGCACCATGGCCACACGCACGCGACCGTGACACGCTTCATAGTGCTTGACCGCCCGACGCATTCCCCGCCAAAAGGCCACATGTCCGAAACACCCTCGAAATCCCATGGCCGCAAGTCGATCTCCGCCTCGCTGAAGCCGCGCGACCTGATGGAACCGCGCCCGCGCCTGGCCGGGGCCTGGACGGCGCAGGTCATCACGTTGTTGCCCGAGGCGTTTCCCGGTGTTCTGGGCGAAAGCCTGACCGGCAAGGCGCTGAAGGACGGGCTGTGGCAGCTGGACGCGATCGATTTACGCCCCTTCGGTGAAGGCAAGCATCGCAACGTGGATGACACCCCGGCCGGGGGCGGCGCGGGCATGGTGCTGCGCGCCGACGTGATGGGGCGGGCGATTGACCACGCGCTGGCCTCGGCCGCACCGGGCACCCCGCTGATCTATCTCAGCCCTCGCGGCAAGCCTTTCGATCAGACCCGCGCGCGGCAGCTTGCCCAGACGCCGGGCGCGATCCTGATCTGCGGACGGTTCGAGGGGCTGGATGAACGCGTGATCGAGCATTTCGGCATCGAGGAGATCAGCCTTGGGGATTTCGTCATGACCGGCGGAGAGATCGCCGCCCAGGCGGTGATCGACGCGACCGTGCGCCTGATCCCCGGCGTGCTGGGCAACGCGGCCTCGACCGAGGAAGAAAGCTTTTCAACAG
>JANSYB010000029.1 GCA_024742655.1 Paracoccaceae bacterium
GGATCACGGCGCGCGTGCGGATGGGAAGCGGCAAGCTGGTCGATATCGAGCGCGAGGTGGAACTGGGCGGACCATTGCATTCCAAGGGGGTCATGATCCTGTCTGGCTACCTGACGGCCAGTTTCGCCCCGGACGCGCCGTTTTCCCTGCATGCCAGCCTTGTCTTCGAGCAAAGCTACGGCGGGATCGACGGCGACAGCGCCTCCTCGGCTGAGCTTTATGCGTTATTGTCGGCCCTGGCAGAGGTGCCAATCCGACAGGGATACGCCGTGACAGGCTCGGTCAATCAATTCGGAGAGGTGCAGGCCATCGGCGGGGTGAACGAAAAGATCGAAGGCTTTTTCGCCACCTGCAAGGCGCGTGGCCTGACCGGCGATCAGGCGGTCTTGATCCCGCGCTCCAACGTGGAGCATCTGTGTCTACGACACGAGGTGGTCGATGCCGTCAGGCAAGGTCAGTTCGGCGTGATCACGGTTGGCACGATTGCCGAGGGAATCGAAATACTGACCGGTGTCACAGCCGGGGAACGCGGCACGGACGGCACCTATCCGGAGGGCACGATCAATGCCCGGGTCGAGGCCCGGTTGCGTGCCTTCGCCGAAACCCGAAAGGCTTTCGTGCGGAAACCGGGCACGGATGACGAGGCCCTGGCATGAGTGCCGCAACCGCCCGGCGAACGCGCCTTCTGCTGGGTGCAGGGTCGTTTTCCGATGCTGAAAGCGCGCTGAAACTGGTTGAACTGCTGGGCAAGCGCATGGCCGCCGATCTGCGCGGCCTGTTCATCGAGGCACCGGTTGGTGCGCTCACCTCTCGTCATGTGATCAGCATGACGGGACAACTGATAGAGACGCCGACCGCCGAGGACGCGGCCCGCGCCACCAACCGCGACGCACGGGCCTTTCGCCGGCGCCTTTCCCTGCTGGCGCAATCGCGCACGGTCGAATGGAGTTTCGAACAGCGATCCGGGGATGTCGCGACCTGCCTGTGCGAGACCGCGCAGGATTGGGACATCGCCCTGATGGGGTCGGGCCCGTTGCACCACGCGCCCGGTCGGGTCGTTTGCATTGCACCGGCCTCTGCGCAGGCTCAGGAATTGGCGCAAGCCCTCGCAGGCGTGCTTGGCGTCGACCTGCTGAGCCTTTCACTGTCGCAAGACGAGGGGGACGAGCGGTTCACCTCTCAAACCGGGCTACTTGCCCGGCTGAACCGCCTGAACGCGGCCGCCGTGGTGGCCGATTGGGGCATGCCGCCACTGTCTAGCGAAAAGGACCTGCGCGACCTGATCACAGCCGCGCGCTGCCCTGTTGTTTTGCTGGGATCGCGCAAGGTCTAAGGTTTTTCTTGCTGGGCCTGTACCGTCCAGTCACAGTGCACTCCGGAACCGGGAGGAGAGCACATGCCGATTGCGCAAACCGTTGTGCGACAAATGATGGAGTGGCGGCATGAGTTTCACCGCCACCCCGAACTCGGGTTTGACCTGCCCAGGACCAGCGCACGGGTGGCCGAACTTCTTGAGGCGTTCGGGCTGGAGGTGCATCGTGGCGTAGGACAAAGCGGTGTTGTCGGCATCCTGCAAAAGGGCAACGGGCCACGCAGCATCGGTATCCGCGCGGACATGGATGCGCTGCCCATCACCGAGCAGAACGAAATCACCTATCGCTCACAGGTCGCCGGGCAGATGCATGCCTGCGGGCATGACGGGCATATGACCATGGCTCTTGGTGCGGCCAAGGCACTGGCCGAGGGTGGCGATTTCAACGGGCGTGTCGTGTTCCTGTTCCAGCCGAATGAGGAACACGGAGAGGGCGCGGCGGCGATGATCGCCGATGGCGTCTTCGATCGTTTCGCCGTGGACGAGGTTTACGGCATGCACAACATTCCCGGGATGCCGCTTGGCCGGTTCGCCACGCGCGCCGGGCCTATCACGGCAAGCGAAGCCCTGTTCGAGATCACGATCGAGGCGCGTGGCGGCCATGCCGCCCTGCCCCATATGGGGGCGGATGCCATCACCATCGGGTCCGAGATCGTCGGTGCGCTGCAGACCATCGTGTCGCGCAAGCTGGACCCGGCACAGAACGGTGTCGTATCGGTCACGGGGTTCGAGACGGATGGCAAGCGCAACGTATTGCCCGGGCGCGCCACGCTGAGCGGCGATGCCCGTGCCCTGACGCCCGAGGTGAATTCGGGGATCGAGACGGCGATGCGCCGGATCGTGTCGGGGATTTGCGCGGCGCATGATGTGAGGGGCAGCGTCAGCTACGACACGATCTTTCCCCCCACGATCAATGCGCCCGGCCCCGTCGCCGCTGCGCTGAAGGCCGCCGAAACCATCGGCGCGCAAGTCGATGGCGCCTGCCCGCCCAAACTGTTCTCTGAGGATTTCGCGCATATGGCCAACGCCACACCGGGATGTTTCGTGTTGATGGGCAACGGGACCGAAGGCAGCCATGCCCGCCCGTTGCATTCCGCCGATTACGATTTCAACGATGAGGCGTTGACGCATGGCGCGGGTTTCTGGGTCACGCTGGCAGAACAGCAATTGAAAGATGGCGCCTGATGTTCGAGAGCCGGATGACAGATCTTTGCTCGCGCATGCGGACCGCCGGCATCGACGTCGCGCTGATCACGGATGACGACAATATCTATTACCTGACGGGCTATTACGATTACCTGCACATGGAGTTTGGCCGCCCGACGATCCTCGTCGTATGGTCCGAGGGCGGCAGCCTGCTGATCACGCCAAGCATCGATCTGCGGAGCGCCGAGGCCATGGCCCGCGTTGACCGGATTGCCGCATGGAACGATGGCGCAGGAGACGAATGGCGGGCCGAGTTGCCGGATATCCTGCGTGACGCCACACGGGTCGGGATTGAGCCGGACCATATGCCGCCGGTTGTGCGGGCGTTTGTCGATATGATCGTTCTGGCGCAGGCCCAGACCAGCATCACGCCGATTTTGTCCGACATGCGAATGATCAAGTCACCGGCCGAGTTGCAACTGGCCCGTCACGCCGGCGAAGTGGCCACGGCCATGATGCAGGCCGGGCGCGCCGCCATCGGCGCGGGCGTGCCGGAATACGAGGTGGCCCTGGCCACGTCCCACGCCGGAGCGCGCAAAGCCGCTGACCTTCTGGCCGGGCATTATGACGACGCGGACATGTCGCCAAATACGCATTTCCTGCAGATCATGGCGTCGGGTCCGGAAATCACCAAGACACATCACCGCGCCAGTACCCGGATAATGCAGACGGGTGATCCGGTCTTTCTGTGTTTCTGCGGCATGACGAATTTCCACCGGTTCAAACTGGGCTTCGATCGGACATTCTGGATCGGCAAGGCTGATCCGGCACAGGCGGCCATCTATGAGGTGGCCGTGGCCAGCCAGCAGGCCGCGCTTGACGCGCTTGCCCCGGGGGTCCGCGCCGAAAGCGTGCACGCCGCCTATGCAAAGGTCATCCAGGAGGCCGGGTACGATTATCCGTTCCGCTGCGGCCGGGCGACAGGCTTCAGCTTTCTGGAGGCCCCGCAACTGGTCACGGGTGACACCACGCTCCTGCAGCCGGGCATGGTGCTGGCCGTCGACGGATCTGTCAGCACCGAGAGTTTCCGCGCGCAGGTCGGCGACAGCTTCATCATAACCGAAACCGGCCATGAACAGATCACCCACCATCCCAAGGCAGTTGTGGACGTGACGCTTTAGTCGCCTACCGTTGCGACAGAACGGCAAGAACCACCACCGTCATCATCGACAGGGCCATGCCGATATTGATGATCCGGTGCGCGCGCGCCGAAAGGTCGAGACGGTGCAGGCTGACCCCGGCCCAGAGCCACAGGAAATGGATGGGCACCCAGATCGCGTTCATGATGAGGAATTTCATGGCGACCTCGGCAGCGTAATTGTCGGGCCAGAAGGCGAACCCGGTGAACAGGGCCGTATTCACGGCATAGGCCTTGGGGTTGATGATTTGCAGCAGCACACCGCCCAGAACACCAGGCGGGCTGGCTTTCTCGATAAAGGCGAGTTTCGCCCCCGCGAAAGCGATCCGAAGCGCAAGATAACCAAGGTAACCAAAGGACAGCAGGAACAGGACCATCCGGATCCGCGGATCGGCCACGATCAGCACGGCGACACCGCTGACCACGGCGACGGCTACGAGATTGGTTCCCAGAAACAGGCCAAGCACATATCGCGCTCCGGGTCGCAGGCCGAATCCTGCCCCGACACCCGCCGTCGACAGGACACCCGGCCCCGGCGTTATGATCAGAAAAAAGACCGCCGCGGCAAACGTCAGCATCCGTCACCTGCGGCGGCTGCTTTACCGGCGCGCCATCGGGTCACCCGGCAGCGGCAACGGCTTCGATCTGTTTGACGAACCCCGCCCGGCCAACGCTTTCATAAGCAATGAACCCGGCGCGTTTGGCATCCTTGACCGAATAGATATTGCGCAAATCGGCCATACGCGGCGTTGCCATCTTGCGCGCCAGCCGTTTCAGATCCAGCGCCCTGAATTCGTTCCACTCCGTCAGAAGGACGACCAGGTCGGCCTTGTTGGCGCATTTATAGGGGTCTTCGAACCAGCTGACGCCGGGCAGCAACGCCTCGCCTTCATGCTGGCCCTGCGGGTCGCAGACACGCACCTTGGCCCCGCCCCCGACCAAGGCCGGAACAATCGTCAGCGAGGGCGCCTCGCGCATGTCATCGGTATTGGGTTTGAAAGTGACACCCAGAATGGCCACCGTCTTGCCGTTGAACGACCCCTCGCACAGGTCCAGCAACTTGTCGGTCATGCGGCGCTTCACGTCTTCGTTCACAGCAATCACGGCTTCGGTGATGTGCAACGGCACGCTGAAATCCTGGCCCGTGCGCGCAAGGGCGCGGGTGTCCTTCGGAAAACAACTGCCGCCGTAACCCGGGCCCGCGTGCAGGAACTTGTTTCCAATGCGGCCGTCAAGACCCATGCCGCGGCTCACCTGCTTTACGTCCGCGCCAGTGCGTTCGCACAGCGCCGCGATCTCGTTGATAAAGGTGATCTTGGTCGCCAGGAATGCGTTTGCCGCGTATTTGATCATCTCGGCCGACTCAAGATCCGTCGTCATGATCGGGAATTCGCGCAGGTAAAGCGGACGGTAGATCTCGGACATGACCTCGGCGGCACGCTCGGTTTGCACACCCACGACAACACGGTCGGGTTTCATGAAATCCTCGATCGCGGCCCCCTCGCGCAGGAACTCCGGGTTGGAGGCGACATCGAACTCGAGCTCCGGATTGGCCTTTCGCACAGTCTGCTTGACCTGCCGGTTGGTGCCCACGGGCACGGTCGACTTGGTCACGATGACGACGTAATCCTTGGCAAGACGCGCGATTTCTTCCGCGGCGGCCATGACGTAACTGAGATCGGCATGGCCGTCCCCACGCCGTGTGGGCGTACCAACGGCGATGAAAATCGCCTCCGCCCCGTCGATCGCCTCTGCCAGATCAACCGTGAATGACAGGCGCCCCGCGGCCACGTTCTTGGACATTAGCTGTTCAAGGCCAGGTTCGTAGATCGGAACCTCCCCATTGCTGAGCATCTCGATCTTTTCGGCGTTCTTGTCGACGCAAACAACGTCATGCCCGAAATCCGAAAAGCAAACACCCGACACAAGGCCGACATAGCCGGTTCCGATCATCGCAATCTTCATTTTGCCTCGCCTCAGCCAATGATTTCGAAAAACTTACGATAGCGACTTTAGTTTTTCGTGAAATTTTGTAAACGAAAGTTTCCGGCTGCTCTTCTGCGCGCGCGGGCAGGTTTGTGCAAGGTCTGTCAAAGGGAATTGGACAGTATTGCTCTTGCAAGCTAAGAAAACGAACGCATCCGTGGACGTCACAAATGGTAAGATCGAGGGCAGTCTAGAAATGACCGACAAGCTTTTCGGAACGGACGGCGTGCGCGGCGAGGCCAATACCTGGCCCATGACGGCCGAAATGGCCCTGAAACTGGGGGCCGCGGCCGGGCGGTACTTTCGGCGCGATCATCAGGACCACAGGGTCGTGATCGGCAAGGATACCCGCCTGTCGGGCTACATGATCGAATATGCGCTGACCGCCGGTTTTGCGTCGACGGGCATGAATGTCTTTTTGTTGGGTCCGGTGCCGACGCCGGCTGTCGGGTACCTGACCCACGGCCTGCGGGCGGATGTGGGCGTAATGATCTCGGCCAGCCATAACCCGGCCAAGGACAATGGCATCAAGCTGTTCGGCCCGGATGGATTCAAACTGTCGGACGAGGCCGAGGCGGGAATAGAGGCTCTGATGGCTGGCGGGGTCGAACCGGCCGCACCCGATAACATCGGACGTGCAAAACGGTTCGAGGACGCGCGTGGGCGCTATGTCGAGTATGCCAAGACAACCTTTCCTTATCGAGGCCGCCTTGAAGGGCTTCGTATCGTTCTGGATTGTGCGAACGGGGCGGCCTATCGCACGGCACCCTCCGTTCTTTGGGAACTCGGTGCAGAGCTTGTCCTGATCGGCGTCGACCCGAACGGGTACAATATCAACGATGGGTGCGGCTCCACCCAACCCGGGACAGCCGCCGCAAAGGTTCTGGAAACCGGTGCCGATCTGGGAATTTGCCTTGATGGCGATGCCGACCGCGTGGTTCTGATCGACGAAACCGGCCATGTGGCGGATGGTGACCAGATCATGGCGCTGATCGCGACCCGTTGGGCACAGGAAGGACGTCTGGCGGGCAACACGCTTGTCGCGACCGTGATGTCCAATCTCGGGCTGGAACGTCATCTGAATGCCAACGGCATCGAGCTGAAACGCACAGGCGTCGGCGACCGCTATGTCGTCGAGGCCATGCGGCAGGGCGGGCACAACCTGGGCGGCGAACAATCCGGCCATATCGTGATGACCGACTACGCGACAACGGGCGATGGTCTGATCGGCGCACTTCAGTTTCTGGCGGGCATGGTCGAAACCGGCAAGAAAGCGAGCGAACTGGCCCGGGTCTTCGATCCGCTGCCACAGAAACTGATCAATGTGCGCTACAAGGCCGGTCAGGCCCCGCTCGAGACCGACAGTGTGCAGGACGCCATCGCCAAGGGCGAAAGACGATTGGGCAGTGACGGTCGTCTGTTGATCAGAAAATCAGGGACCGAGCCATTGATCCGCGTGATGGGTGAGGCCATGGACCCCGTATTGCTCGACTCCGTCCTGGACAGCGTTGTGAAAGCGGTGGAAGTCGCCACCGAGGATCAGGCAAACTTATAGAAAAAAGCAAATTTTCCGGTATCGTGCCAGAGACGCAGGTCGCGCTCAGGCGGCACGGAATTGAAAGGGCACGCAGACGTATGCAAGACATAAATCCGGTCATTCTCTGTGGTGGCTCAGGCACGCGGCTTTGGCCTTTGTCCCGAAAAAGCTATCCAAAGCAATTCGCTCAGATCATGAGCAAAGAAAGCCTTTTGCAGGCATGCGCCCGCCGCCTAAGCGGAACTGGTGCGGGTATTCAGTTTGTTCCACCGATCGTCGTGACGAACTCTGATTTCCGCTTTGTCGTGACAGAGCAGTTACTGGACGCGCGCGTTGATCCCGGTGCCGTCCTGATAGAGCCACAAGCCCGCAATACGGCACCTGCGATACTGGCCGCCGCCCTTCATGCAGCTGCATCTGACCCCGATGCAATCCTGCTTGCGGCGCCGTCGGATCACATGATCCCCGATGATGATGCGTTCAAATCCGCTGTCGCCGCGGGTCTTGAGGCCGTGCAAAAGGGCCGCCTTGTGACCTTTGGGGTCACACCGGACTATCCGGAAACCGGATACGGCTATCTCGAACTGGCGCAAATGCCCGATGGCTCCGGGACTGCGGTCGAACTTGAACGGTTTGTCGAGAAACCCGACGCCGACACCGCACGGAAAATGCTGGACGCCGGTCACTACCTTTGGAATGCGGGCATCTTTCTCTTTGCGGCACGCGACATCATCGCGGCCTTCGAAACCCATTGTGCCGATATGATCGACCCTGTGCGCGCCGCCGTAAGTGACGCGCGGGAAGACCTTGGTTTTCTGAGGCTGGACCCGACGGCCTGGGCAGGCGCGCAGTCCATTTCTGTGGATTTCGCCGTGATGGAACACGCGGAAAACCTGTCCGTTGTGCCCTATACCCGGCATTGGTCGGATCTGGGAAACTGGGCGGCGGTCCTGCAGGAAAGTCAACGCGACGCGGACAACGTGGCCACCACCGGCCCCGCCACGGCCATCGATTGCAAGAATACGCTGCTGCGATCCGAAAGCCCGGCGCAAGCCCTGGTTGGGCTGGGCTTGCAGGATATGCTTGTCGTCGCCATGCCCGATGCGGTTCTGGTGGCCGACATGCGCCGGTCGCAGGACGTGGGAGACGTCGTCAAGACCCTGCGCGCCGACGGGGTCGTTCAGGCAGACACCTTTCCACGTGACTACCGGCCTTGGGGATATTTCGAGACGCTGGCGTTGTCGGACCGCTTTCAGGTCAAGAGGATCGTGGTCAAACCCGGTGCGGCCCTGAGTCTGCAAAGCCATGTCCACCGCGCCGAACACTGGGTCGTTGTCGAAGGCACGGCAAAGGTCACGATCGATGAAGAGGTCCAGTTGGTCAGTGAGAACGAGAGCGTCTACGTGCCTTTGGGTGCCGTGCACAGAATGGAAAACCCGGGCAAGGTCGAAATGGTCCTGATCGAAGTCCAATCCGGCAGCTACCTTGGGGAAGACGACATCATTCGCTACGAAGATGTCTATGCCCGAAACAGCGACGACTAGGCCTTTCGCCCGGGCGGGCGGTCAGTCTTCCAGAGTTTCGGCCTGCATGTTCGCCTCGTGGGCGTCGATTGCCTCTTCGATCGTATCGTAGAACGTCAGCTGTCCGTCTTCCAGAACGGCACCCAATTCGCAATTCCGCCTCAGCATCTGTGTCCCGTGTGAGACCAGAATTGCACCACTTTGCTGCATTCTGTGTTGAAAGACCGACTCGGATTTCTGACGAAAGGCTGCGTCACCCACACTTGTCACCTCGTCGACCAGATAGGTGTCGAAACGGATGCCCATGGACAGGCCGAACGCAAGGCGCGACTTCATACCGGAAGAATACGTTCGACACGGCAGGTAGAAATGCTTTCCCAGTTCGGCGAAATCCTCGACGAACTCTACCAGCGCATCTGTATCGACACCGTAAACACGTCCGATGAAACGGATATTCTGCAAGCCGGTCAGATCAGGATGAAAACTGCCCGCAAAGCCCACCGGCCAGGACACGGTGCCCGTGCTGAGAATACGCCCCGAGGTCGGATCCATGGTGCCTGCGATCATCCTGAGCAGACTGGATTTACCAGCCCCGTTCCGGCCCAGAAGCCCGACCGACTTTCCAGAAGGAAAAGTGGCCGACACATTTTGAACGATCGTGTTTCTCTGACCGTTCGTCACGAAGGTTTTGGTCAGGTTTTCGAGCACGATCATGTTCAGCGGCGATCCCGGATGCTGTAGTAGACCAGAACCAGCAGCGACCAGGCCAGGAACAGGAAAAGCCCTGCCATGGCCGCGAGGATTTCGCGTTGCGGAAACTGCGAACTCTGGGCGAGCGTCGGTTTGATATAGGCGGCCAGATACCGGCTTTGACGTTGCGCATCCGATCGCGCGATATCAAAAGCCGTCAGAGAGGCCGTATACGCCTGTTCGGCGAATTCCAGATCCACGCTGAGGCTTTCGTAATCGGACACGATCCCGGCGTACCCGCCTTCGGTGCTCTCGTCTTCACCAAACCCGAATTTCTTTCTTTCTTCTTCGATCCGTCTTGTGATCACGTCGATCTTGCGTTGCGCCTGCGACAGCCTGGGGTCATTGGAACTTGTGGTTTCCATGAGCAGATCAAGCTCGATCAACGCCTCTGCAAGCTGTGCCTGCAAGGTGTTCAAAAGACCCATCTGCCCTTGAATGTCGGCACTCGGATCAACGATTTGGTTGCGGGCGCGGAACAAGGTAACGGCACGGCGCGCCTCTTTCAGCCGCTCGACGGCGCGCTCAAGTTCACTGCTGGCATAACGCGTCGCATCCGCGCGGGCGATTGCCGACAATTCGTTGATTACCTTGCTGCTTTCGTCGAAGATCGCCCTGGCGACGTCCTGGGCATCCTGAGGGTCGAAGGCCTGCACCCGCACTTCGATCAGTCCGGTGCCGCTATCGTAGTAGACCTTGACCATACGGCGCCAGTAATCGACCAGATCTTCGATAGCACCGGTCGGATCATAGGCAAAATAGGGGTCATTCTCAGGCTTGGAATAGATCGCCGCGAGATCCAGTTGCGCGTTCACCTTCTCGACCAGTTCCTGACTTTGGATGAACTCGTAAAGAATGTCGGTATCAGATGAACTGGAGCTGGACAGGTTGCTGATATTGCCCAGTATTTCAACCGGCGAACTGGTCTCTTCGGTACGAACCGAAAATCCGACCGTTGAGGCATACTGATCATCCGCAACCATGTAGAGATACCAGACAATTGCCAGCAACGGGACAACGACAGACAGAATGAAGCTGGCCAGAATCGCGAAATGCCTGCGGCGGGGCCGGCTGGGCCCTGCGGTTGGCTTAATCATGACCGGCCGCGCTTTGGGGTTCTTGTGCGACCGCTTTACCTGTTCGTCCTGTGGGCCACCTGAATTGCCATTTGGACGTTCGCCGCCATCAACGTGCGCAGGGTCATTGTTCATCGCGGTGTGCGCTTTCCCAAAAGTTGGTTGATCGTTCAAAGCCGTTGTTACATAAAAAGGGTCCCACTCCAAGATGCGCGGAGCCGTCGTCCAAGATGCTTGCACCCGATCAGGACGTTTTACGCGCCAGGCGCCACAAGACAACCCGTTCCATCATTGCGCTTGTACTTCGGGAGATGTCCACGACCTATGGGCGATCCCTGGTGGGATATGCATGGGCGATTCTCGAACCAGTCGCCGCGATCGCCCTGTTATCCGTGGCCTTTCAGTTTGCCTTTCGCTCACCCGCCCTCGGAAGCAATTTTCCGTTCTATTTCGCAACCGGTTTCCTGCCATTTGCCATGACAGTTGAACTGGCAAGCAAGATCGGTTCCTCGCTGCGTTTCTCAAAGGCCCTTCTTGCCTATCCGGCCGTGCGTTTCATTGATGCGATCATCGCGAGAACGCTTCTGTGCGTTTTGACCAACCTGATGATTATGGCGATCGTACTGACCGGGATACACGTGATTTTCGATATCAACTCGATCATAGATCCATCCTCGATCATGCTGAGCATCGGCATGGCGGTCGCTGTCGGTTTGGGGGTGGGGTGTCTGAACTGCTTTCTGTTCAGCGAGTTCCC
>JANSYB010000421.1 GCA_024742655.1 Paracoccaceae bacterium
AGAGCGCGGTCTGTCCGTGCGCCTGTTGTTGACAGGCGAAGGCCCGGATGCCGAGAGGCTGTCGGAGCTTTCCGAGCAGCTTGCGGTCGGCGACGATGTCTCGCTCTTGGGTCTTTACGATGATCTGCCAGCCGTCTTGCATGCCGCCGACATGTTCGTTTCGGCCTCGATTTCCGAAGGCGTATCACTTGCCCTGCTGGAGGCCATGTCCGCAGGCGTGCCGATCGTCTCCACGCCCGCGGAGGGAAACGCCGAATTGCTGCAGAACGGTGTCGGCACGCTGTCCAAGGCAAAATCCGCACCGTCCCTGGCGGATGCCGTGGCAGATCTTTGGGCGGACAAGAATGCAATGCACGAGCAGGCGCAGCGTGCCCATTCCTTTTATGAAGAGGGATACTCGGGTGCCAAAGCCCTCGAAAGCGATAACCGGATCTACGATCTGGTTCTAGAACGTGGCGCAGGCACATGAAGGTCACGATCACAGGCGCGAATGGCTTTATCGGTCAGGCCATGGCCCGCCATGTTACACGGGTGGCGCCCGGGTCGGATATCGTGGGCGTCGTGCGCGACCTTGCCGACGGATCCGGGGACCTGCCGCTCCGCCTGACGCAAAAGATCGAGGCGTCGGATGTTCTCATTCACCTAGCCGGACGCGGCGGCATTCCTGAGTCTTTGAAAGATCCGGCGGGCGCCTTCGACACCTCCTGCCGGCTGGCGGTCGAGACACTCGAGGCGTCGCGTGCCGCCGGTGTCGGATGTGTCGTTCTGGTCTCGACATGTGCGGTCTATCCGTTTTCCTCCCAGCCAGCCCGGGAGGACGGGCCGCTTGATCTCAACTCGCCCTATGCCGAGGCCAAGCGCGCGGCCGAAATCTATGGATTGACCTGCGCGGATCTGACGGGACAGGACGTCAGGGTCGCGCGATTGGCGAATGTGTACGGGCCCGGTCAGCGAGCCTTGTTCATCCATGACGTGGCAAGGCGCGCACTTCAGACCGGTCAGGTGCAGCTTCAAAGCAATGGTCTGGAAAAACGCGACCTCATCCATGTCGACGACACCGCCGACGCGTTGTGGCATGTGGCCACCAAAGGCCGGGCAGGGCAAATCTACAATGTCGGCAGCGGTGACCCGTTGCGCATTATCGATGTCGCGAAGAAGATAAGCGCGGCGCTCGGGGCCGACCTGACCCTGCCGGAGCAGGCGCCCGGGACAGGCGATGTCACGCGAGATGCCTTCCCCGCGACCGACCGGCTTGGGGCATTGGGGTTCCGGCCCGCACGCGGCTTTGATGATGGACTGGCAGAAACACTGGATTGGATCGGGAAGAACACATGACATACCAAGGGAAACGGGTTCTGGTGACGGGGGCTGGCGGCTTCATCGGGTCGCATCTGACAGAACGGCTGGTGCATGAAGGTGCCGATGTGCGGGCGTTTGTCCGCTATACGTCCAACGGGCGCCGCGGCCTTCTGGACCTGCTGCCTGACGACATGCGCAGCCAGATCGATATCCGCTTTGGCGATCTTGGCGATGGCGAGGCGATCCGCGATGCGATGCGGGACCGCGATGTCGTTTTCCACCTCGGGGCCCTCATCGCCATTCCGTATTCCTATATCAATCCAGTCGACGTGTTCCGGGTCAACGTGACGGCAACGCAAAACGTGCTGAGCGCCGCGCGTGATCTGGGCACGCAGCGGGTCGTTCATACCTCGACCTCAGAGGTCTACGGAACCGCACGCTATGCCCCCATCGACGAAGAGCATCCCATCCAGGCACAGTCGCCTTATTCGGCCTCCAAGATCGCGGCCGACGCGATGGTGAAATCCTACCACCTGTCCTTTGACCTGCCAGTGGCGACATTGCGCCCCTTCAACACGTTCGGGCCGCGCCAGTCCGGGCGCGCCGTGATCCCCACGATCGTGGCACAGGCCCTGTTCTCGGACAGGATCGAGCTGGGCTCTCTCACTCCGACGCGCGATTTGACCTATGTGGGCGATACGGTCGAAGGCTTCCTGGCGGTCGGTCATCACGAGGCCGCACTTGGCCGGGTGACGAATGTCGGCACCGGACGGGAAATTTCTATCGGGGACCTTGCGGAAATGGTAAAGGGTCTGGTGGGCCGCGATACGCCTGTCGTGACATCGGATACCCGCGTCCGGCCCGACAAGAGCGAGGTGTTCCGCCTGATCTGCAATGCCGACTGGGCCCGCGAGAACCTCGGCTGGCGCGATGCCGTCACGCTCGAAGAGGGCCTGGGCAAAGTCATCGATTTCATTCGTGCCCATCCGGAGTGGGTGAATATTTCCAGATACGAGGTTTGAAATGAAAGCTATTATCCTGGCAGGCGGCGAAGGAAAGCGGCTGCGCCCCTATACCCACGTGTTGCCAAAGCCGCTTATGCCGGTGGGTGGTCGTCCGATCCTTGAACTGATCGTCGGGCAACTGCGCGAAAAGGGCTTTGATGACCTGACATTCGCGGTGGGGTATCTCGCCTCGATCATCCAGACCTATTTCGATGACGGGTCGCGTTTTGGCGTCGACATTTCCTATTCTCTGGAAGAGAAAAAGCTGGGCACCGCGGGGCCGATCGCTCTGATCGAGCGCCCGACGGAGCCGTTCCTCGTGATGAATGGCGATATCCTGACGAGCCTTGATTTCGGGGCCTTCATGCAGGCCCACAAGGAAAGCGGCGCCATCGCCACGCTGGCCGTGTTCCAAAAGGACGTGCCGATCTCGCTGGGGGTGCTGGAACTCAATGATCGCAAGGAAATCACGGGTTACATCGAAAAACCGACGCTGCATTATCCCGTCTCGACCGGCATGTATTGCTTCAATCCGGATATCTACGACTATATCCCCAAGAACGAGTATTTCGATTTGCCCGACCTGGTTCTGAAACTCGTCGCGGCGGGTGAAAAGGTGCTTGGATTCGAGTTCGACGATCAGTGGCTCGATATTGGCCGCCCCTCGGATTACGAGGCGGCGGAAGAACTTTTTGCGCAGAAGATCGACAAGTAGCGCCTTCGCTCGATCCCCGAACACGGGGCCGGTTTATGGTTGATCACACAAGCTGATCCTTGTGCCCCAGTCGTGGCATTTGCGGTTCAGCGTCGGCGCGACCGGGCCATCGGTGAAGAAGTGATCCAGATCCCCCAAGGAGGCGATCTTGGCCGGGGCGCTGCGCTGGAACTTGGATCTGTCTGCCACAAGATATGTCTGCCGGGCCTGCCGGATGATCGTGCGGCTGACATGCACCTCCTGGATATCGAAATCCAGCAGGTCGCCCTCCGTATCGAGGGCAGAACAGCCGATCACCGCGTAATCCACCTTGAACTGTTCGATC
>JANSYB010000545.1 GCA_024742655.1 Paracoccaceae bacterium
CGCCCGTGACCTTGCCGCCCTCGGTACGCACGCCGGTGACCTCGCATTTCTGGATCACGTGCATGCCCATGTCCGAACACGCCCGCGCATAGCCCCACGCCACCGCGTCATGCCGCGCCGTGCCGGCACGCGCCTGCCACAACCCGCCCAGCACCGGGTAGCGCGGCCCGTCGAGATTGATGATCGGGCACAGTTCCTTGACCCGCGCGGGGCTTATGAATTCGGTCGTCACGCCCTGCAGCGCGTTGGCATGGGCCGTGCGCTCATAGCCGCGCACCTCGTGCTGGGTCTGGGCCAGCATGATCACGCCGCGCGGGCTGAACATGATGTTGTAGTTCAGATCCTGGCTGAGCGTCTCATAAAGGCTGCGGGATTTCTCGTAGATCGCGGCCGAAGGATCCTGCAGGTAGTTCGAGCGGATGATCGTGGTGTTCCGGCCGGTGTTGCCACCGCCCAGCCAGCCCTTTTCGAGGATGGCGACGTTGGTGATGCCGTGGTTCTTGCCCAGGTAATAGGCCGTGGCCAGACCATGCCCGCCCGCGCCGATGATGATGGCGTCATAACGCTCTTTCGGCTCGGGGCTGGCCCAGGCGCGCTCCCATCCCATGTGATGGCTCAGGGCCTCTTTGGCGACGGCAAAGGCGGAATAACGTTTCATGCGCGCTCTCACGGTTCATGACGGATTCGCGGCTGGCCACCGCGTTGCAATTGATATGCGACAGACGCGATTTTGAAAGGATACCCTGCGCGGCACTCAATATTCAATTCGCGACATGGGGCGCTGCCCGCGCGCCATGCGCGCCCCCGTGACCACTTGCCCCTTTTTCTTGGGCGCCCCCGTCGTTACATGGAAGAAAGGCTGAGGAGGCGGGATGTTTTTCTGGATCACCATCGGGGCACTGGCATTGGGGTGCAGTGCGATTCTGGGACTGGCCATGGTGCGGGGCCGGATCGGGGAGGAACACCCGGCCGCCTATGACCTGCGCGTCTACGAGGATCAACTCAAGGAAGTGGAGCGCGATCTGGCCCGGGGCGTGATCACGCCCGAGGATGCCGAGCGCACCCGCACCGAGGTGTCGCGCCGTGTCCTTGCCGCCGACGCGCAGCTGCGCGCGGGGGACGAGACCGATGGCCAGCCCCGCACGACCGGCCTTGTTCTGGCCGCGGGCGCGGTTCTTTTGCTGATGGGCGGGGCGCTGGCACTCTACCGCGTGGTAGGCGTGCCGGGATACCAGGACGTGCCGCGCGCCGCGCGCATCGCCGCCTCCGAAGAGGCCCGCCAGGATCGGCTGACCCAGGCCGAGGTCGAAAGCCGCCTGCCCCCGGTGCAGCTGTCGCCCGACGTGCCCGAGGATTACCTGCAGCTGATGCAGCGCCTGCGCGATACCGTGGCCGAGCGCCCGGACGACCTGCGCGGGCTGATGCTACTGGCGCGAAACGAGGCCGCGCTTGGCAACCTGCCGGCCGCGCATATGGCACAGGCGCGGGTAATCGAACTCAAGGGCGACGCGGCCAGCGCCGACGACTATGCCGAACTGGTTGACCTGATGGTGTCGGCCGCCGGCGGCTATGTCTCGGTCGAGGCGGAGCAGGCCGTGCGCGCCGCCCTGCGCCGCAACCCCGAAGAGCCGCGCGCGCGCTATTACCTGGGCCTTTACATGATGCAGATCGACCGGCCCGATACCGCCTTCCGGCTGTGGGACGGGCTGCTGCGCGAAAGCCGCGCCGACGCGCCATGGGTGCCGATCATCCGCGACCAGATGGAAGAACTGGCCTATCGCGCCGGGCAACACCGGTATGAACTGCCCCCGCTGGACGAAAGCACCGCCCCCGGCCCCTCGCAGGACGACATCGAGGCCGCCGGCGACATGAGTGCCGAGGAGCGCGCGCAGATGATCCGCGGCATGGTGCAGGGCCTGTCGGAACGGCTGGCCAGTGAAGGCGGCCCGCCCGAGGAGTGGGCCCGCCTGATCAATGCCTACGGTGTGCTGGGTGAGACCGATCAGGCCCGCGCCATATGGGCCAACGCGCAGGAGGTTTTCGCCGAAACGCCCGACGCGCTCGAGGTGATTCGCAACGCCGCGCGCACCGCGGGCGTGGCCGAATGATCCAGGAGGATATCGAGGCCTTTGCCGCCGCCCTGCCCGCGCACCGCGCCATTCTGGCCCTCGATCTGGGCACCAAGACGATCGGCGTGGCCGCCTCGGACGCGCTTTTGTCCTCGGCCAACCCGGTCGAGACGATCAAGCGCAGGAAATTCGGCCTCGATGCCGCCCGCGTGCTTGAGATCGCCGATACCCGCACGGCGGCGGGCCTGATTCTCGGCCTGCCGCGCAACATGGACGGCTCCGAGGGGCCTCGCTGTCAGTCGACCCGCGCCTTTGCCCGCAATCTGGCGGGGCTGACCGACCTGCCGATCACCTTCTGGGATGAACGCCTGTCCACCGTTGCGGCAGAAAGAGCACTGATCGAGGCCGATTTGACCCGAAAACGTCGTTCC
>JANSYB010000711.1 GCA_024742655.1 Paracoccaceae bacterium
AGTAATCCGCGCCGCCACCCGTCAATTCGACCAGGTGCGCGACGATATCGCCGTCCACATCCTTGGGGTTCACGAAATCGGTCATCCCGAATTTCTTGGCCATCACGGCCTTGTCGGGGTTCAGGTCCACGCCGACGATCTGGTCGGCACCCGCAAGCCGCAGGCCCTGGATCACGTTGAGGCCGATGCCACCAAGCCCGAAGACCACGGTGCGCGAGCCGATTTCCACCTTGGCGGTGTTCATTACCGCGCCGATCCCCGTGGTCACGCCACAGCCGATGTAGCAGATCTTGTCGAAGGGCGCGTCCTTGCGCACCTTGGCCAATGCGATCTCGGGCAAAACGGTATGGTTCGAAAAGGTCGAGCAGCCCATGTAATGCAGGATCGGCGTGCCATCCAGCATCGAGAAGCGCGACGTGCCATCCGGCATCACACCCTGACCCTGGGTCGAGCGGATCGCCTGGCACAGATTGGTTTTCGGGTTGAGGCAGTATTCGCACTCCCGGCATTCCGGGGTGTAGAGCGGAATGACGTGATCGCCCGGCTCAAGCGAGGTGACACCCGGTCCCACCTCGACCACAATGCCTGCGCCCTCATGGCCAAGAATGGCCGGAAACGCGCCCTCGGGGTCGGCGCCGGACAGGGTGAAGTCATCCGTGTGGCACAGGCCCGTCGCCTTGATCTCGACCAGAACCTCGCCCGCCTTGGGGCCATCGAGATTCACTTCCATGATTTCCATCGGCTTGCCGGCCTCGACGGCGACGGCGGCAGTGGTGCGCATAATCTTTTCCTCCCAATCTGTTTGCGCCGACTTTGGGGGAAACTGCCCTGCTTTTCAATAGAGCGCTGACACCGGGTTGCAGTGCCGGCTGCTTGCGGCGAAAGTAATGTCAGGCAAAGGCGATACGAGGTGCGCACATGCGGTGGATGAGAACAGGCGGCTGGATGGTTCTTGGACTGGTCCTGACAGGCTGTGCGCCAGCCGAGGCGCCACCGGTTGATGTTCCGACGGTCGACTCCGGCCTGGAGGAACGCACACCTGACACCTGCGGGCTGGCGGACCTGGAGGGCCTTGTCGGACAGCCGGTCAGTGCCTTCGATCAGGCCGCATGGGACAAACCGGTGCGGGTCGTTCCGCCGGGCGCCATCATCACGATGGAATACAACGCCCAGCGGCTGAACATCGACACCGACCAGCGTGACCGGATCACCCGCTTGTGGTGCGGGTAAGCGCGGCACGCCGAACCGATGTCAGTCCCACGGCACGTCGACGGACTGACCATCGGGCGTGATGCAATCCCAATAGGGATCATCCGGATCATGCGAGATATAGGCCCCGCCCCCGACCTCGTTGCACTTCGCGGCATACTGATCGGCTGTTTGATGCCGGCGCACCGGGTCGACCCGCGGCGGCTGACGCTGCCCGGCGGAGAATTGCTGCGCCGTGGTCTGGACTGACGTGCCTTTCAGTTTCAGACTGCCGGCGATCGCCGGGTCTACCGCACAGAAAGCTGAAAGAACCAGGCAGGTGCCGCACAGGACGACCCGCGGAAGAATAGGCGTATTGGTCATGGAATTTACCTCTTTTCGAAAGTCTACACCCTTGTGTCGTGTGCAAGCCCCGCAGGGTTCATTTTCC
>JANSYB010000623.1 GCA_024742655.1 Paracoccaceae bacterium
AACCGGCGTCTTCGGAAGCAAAGATTTTGTGACGGCCCGCAACAAAACCCGCTCTCCTTCTTCTGGCTGAAAATATCCTGGGGGTCTGGGGGCAAAGCCCCCAGCCGGTCGCCGCGCGGAACGCGCGGCGAAACATGCGGTTAAATCCCCAACCGGTCGCGCGTGGCGTACCACGTCATCGCCAGCACCAGCAGGGGCGAGCGAAAAGCCGTGCCGCCCGGAAACGGTGTGGCCGGCACGCGGGAGAGCACGTCGAACCCCTCGGCCTCGCCCGCGATCGCATCCGCCATCAGCTTGCCCGAAAGTGACGCGGTGCCCACGCCGTGCCCGGAATAGCCCGACGCCGAGAGCATGTTGGGCCCCAGCCGCGCGAGATAGGGCATCCGCTTCATCGTGATAGCCAGCGTGCCGCCCCAGGCATAGTCGATCTTCACGTCGCCGAGATGCGGAAAGATCTGCGTCATCGGCTTGCGCACAAGGGCGCCGATATCGGCCGGGAAGCGATAGCCATAGGTCTCGCCCCCACCAAAGAGCAACCGTTTGTCATGGCTGAGGCGAAAGTAGTTCACCACGAACTTGCTGTCCGCCACCGCCACGTCCCGGGTCAGAACGCGCGCGGCCGCATCCCCAAGCGGCTCTGTCGCCACCACGAAATTGTTGATCGGCATCACCCGCGCGGCCACCTGCCGGTTCAGCCCGCCAAGATACCCGTTGCAGGCCAGGATCACGTGATCGGCGGTCACCCGGCCCTTGTCGGTGGCCACCATGGAGGGCTGGCCCTCGTCGATGCGATGCACTTCCGTGCGCTCGTATATCCGCACGCCTGCCGCCGTCGCCGCGCGCGCGAGGCCCAATGCATAGGCCAGCGGGTGCAGATGCGCCGCGCTCATGTCCAATGACCCACCCACATAGCGCGGCGAGGGGCAGATCGCCTGCGCCTGATCGCAGTCGAGCTTTTCAAGGTGCGGATAGCCATAGCGCGTCTCAAGGTGATCGGCATAGCCGTGTTCCTCGGCCACCTCGGAGGCGGTAAAGGCCATATGCGCGATGCCGGATTTCAGGTGGCACTCAATCCCGTGCCGTTCGATCAGCCCCTTGGTGACGGATTTCGCCTCTTCGGCCAGTGCCCACAGCTTCGCGGCATCGTCCCGGCCCACCATCTTTTCCAGCGCGATCTGGTCCTGCCTTTGGCCGGATCCCAGTTGCCCGCCATTGCGCCCCGAGGCGCCGAAACCCACGCGGTGCGCCTCGATCAGCACCACGTCCATGCCCCGCTCGGCCAGGTGCAGTGCCGCCGACAGCCCGGTAAATCCCGCACCCACCACGCAGACATCCGCGCGCGTCTCGCCCCGTAGCGGCGCGAAAGGCGCAAGCGGCTCGGTGGTCGCCGCGTACCAGCTCTCTGGATATTGGCCCGGACGGTCGTTGGAATAGAGCAGGTTCATGCTTTCACTGTTCCCCAAATACTCGAAATCCGACGATCGCCCCCGGCTCAGACGTTCAGCAGAAGGTGCTCGCGCTCCCACGGGGAAATGACCTGTAGGAACTCCTCGTACTCGGCCCGCTTGACGATCGAATAGACCCGGGCGAATTCCGGCCCGAGCATCTTGTGCAGCGCCTCGGCCTCGTCGAAGAGGTCCAGCGCGGCGCCCATGATCTGTGGGATGTCCGCCTCGCCGGAATAGGCATCGCCGCGCATCTGCGCGTCAGGGCGCAATTCCTGCTGAAGTCCCAGAAGGCCGCAGGCAAGGCTGGCCGCGATCCCCAGATAGGGGTTGCAATCCATACCGGCCAGCCGGTTCTCGATCCGCCGTGCCTCGGGCGGGGCGATGGGCACGCGGATGCCGGTGGTGCGGTTGTCGCGCCCCCAGGCAAGGTTGATCGGGGCGGCGTTGTCGCGCACGTAGCGACGGTAGGAATTGACATAGGGCGCCAGGATCGCGGTGGCGGCAGGCAGATAGGTCTGCAATCCACCGATGAAGTAATAGAACGCGTCCGTCTCGCCGCCTTGTGGGCCGGAAAACACGTTCTGGCCGGTTTGCTTGTCCACGATCGAGTGATGCACATGCATCGCGCTGCCCGGCTC
>JANSYB010000116.1 GCA_024742655.1 Paracoccaceae bacterium
GCGGCGCGAAACTGTCGATGTTCACGTCCGGCGTCTTGCCCTTCTTCAGGCGCGAGGCCAGCGTCTGGCGCGCGGCGGTCAGCAGACCGGCGCGATGCGGGGGCAGGAACACCGCGTCCGTCGTGTCAAAGAAGGCCCATGTGCCGTAGCCCACCGTGCGGCTGTCGTCGCCGGTAACCTCCGCACTGCTGGCCATGGCAAGGCGCTGCACGCACTGCCCCTGACCATAGCGGGAGGCCAGAAACCCGCGCAGGGCCTGCGCGCCGCAAGCATGGGCCGGCGTCAGCGCGGCGTAGTCGCCGGTTTCGATCAGGCGGGCGGTCTCAAGGTCATGGGCCTCGGCGGCCTGCCGCGTCAGGAAATGGCTCAGGTCGCTGGAGAGAACGAAAAGTGGGGGCGTGTCGGCCTGCGTGGCCAGGTGATCGATGATTGCCGCGACCCTCTCGGTTTTGCAGCGCCCGATGACCAGCGGGACAAGTTTCGCCTGCGGATGCAGGTGATGCAGAAAGGCCAGCTGCGTTTCGATCCCGTGCTCGTCGTCATGGGCGGCATCCTCGACATGGGCCAGCCCGGCCTGCACCAGCGCGCCCGCCGCCGCGCCGTCGACCGGCACGTCAAAGCCGGGCATCGCATAGCCTTGCTGCGCAGGCAGCGCGACCCCGTCGAAGGCATGCCGGTGCGACGGTGACAGGATCACGATGGTCTCCGGTCTTGCCTGGGCCGTGGCCTGCCACGGGGCCCCCGTCAGCCAACCCGAAAACGCATATCCGGCATGGGGCGAGATCACCGCCCGCGGACCCGCGCCGGGCGGCCGCGCACCATCCCCGCCGCGGGTCAGGCAGGTTTCAACCTGCCGGCGCAGTTCCTCGGGGTCGGAGGGGTAAAATCGCCCTGCCACCGCTGGCAATCGCATATCTGTTCGGGCTTCGGTCTTCATTTCTCGCTATTATTGCATAGCTTATGGGCAGGATCATGAAAGAAATCGGATAGCAGGATGCACCCCGCGCGGTTCTGGACCAAAGAGGCCGATGGACGGCTGAAATGCACGCTGTGCCCGCGGTTCTGCACCTTGCGTGACGGGCAGCGGGGGATGTGCTTTGTCCGTATGCGTCAGGGCGATCACATGGTTCTGGATACCTATGGTCGCTCCACCGGTTTCTGCATCGATCCGATCGAGAAAAAGCCGCTCAATCACTTCCTGCCCGGCACACCGGTTCTGAGTTTCGGAACGGCAGGCTGCAACCTGGCCTGCAAGTTCTGCCAGAATCACGAGATATCGAAAAGCCGCGAGGTTGACAGCCTTGCGCACGAGGCCTCGCCCGAGATGATCGCGCGGGCGGCGCGCGATCATGGCTGCGCATCGGTGGCGTTCACCTATAACGACCCGGTGATCTTTCACGAATACGCGCTGGACACGGCGGCGGCCTGCCGCGCGGCAGGCCTGAAATCGGTTGCCGTCACCGCGGGCTATATCACCGAGGAACCACGGGCCGAGTTTTTTGCGGCGATGGATGCGGCCAATATCGACCTCAAGGGCTTTACCGACACGTTTTACCGAAAACTGACCGGCTCCGAGATCGCCCCGGTGCTGGAGGCGATCCGCTATGCCGTGCACGAGAGCGATTGCTGGGTGGAACTGACCACGCTGCTGATCCCCGGTGAGAACGACAGCGAGGCCGAGCTGACGGAGCTGAGCCGTTGGGTGGTCGAGGCATGCGGGCCGGACGTGCCGGTGCATTTCACGGCCTTTCACCCCGATCACCGGATGCTTGGCCATGAGCGCACGCCGCTGGAGACGTTATTGCGCGCGCGTGGTATCGCCCGGGCCGCCGGGCTGCGACATGTCTATATCGGCAATGCCCACCACATCGAGGCGCAATCCAGCTATTGCGCGGGGTGCGGCGTGCGTGTGATCGGGCGCGACTGGCACCTGCTGTCGGATTGGCGGCTGGACGATTTCGGCGGCTGCACGACCTGCGGCACGCCGTTTCCGGGTGTGATCGACGGCGCGCCCGGCACATGGGGCCGCCGCCGACAACCCATCAGGATGCACGAGGTCAGCTGAGCCTGTCGTGCAACGCCCGCATCCGGGTTTGCAGGGCCTTGACGTAAAGATCATTCGTCAACTGGCCGTCCTCGCCGAACTCGTTATGGGCGGCGGCCACGCACAGCATCGGACCGGTCAGAACCTCGGCTTGCAGGGGCACGAGACAGCTCAGCAGCATGAATTGCCCCGTTTCGCCGCCGGTGCGACCGGCATTGGCCGACATCACGACGGTCGGCTTGCCCTTGAAGGGCATGCCTTCGACCCGGCTGACCCAGTCCAGGGCATTTTTCAGCGCGCCGGTGATGCCCTTGTTGTATTCCGGTGACGCGATGATCACCGCGTCCGCCGCCTTGATCTGATCGGCCAGTGTGTGAACCGCGTCCGGGACGCCCTCGGCCTCTTCCAGATCACCGTCATATAGCGGCAAGTGCAGATCGGCCTCGGTCACATCGGCCGGGCCGAAGGCGCGCACGGCCTCGTTCAGCAGCATCCTGTTATAGGCCCCTTTGCGAAGCGAGCCGGAAATCGTCAACAGCTTGGGATCGGGCATGGTGTTCTCCTGATGTTTGAACCGTTGGCCTCAACATTGGCGTGAAACGGGAGACTGACAACAGGCGCAATCGCACAGGCCCTGTGCAGGCCATGCACGAAAAAGACCCCGGGCGCAGCGCGACCGAGGTCAGGTGGCCATTTCTGGCGGAGGAAGGTCTTACCAGTCCGTCGGACCCTTTTCCGCGAACGCATGCACCAGGAAATCGATGAAGGCGCGGACCTTGGGCTGGGTGAACCGGCCCGGCGGGTAGACGGCATAAATGCCCTGGGTTTCGACCGGCAGGTCGGGAATCACGTCGACGATCAACCCGTCCTTGAGGGCCTGTGCGTAAAGGAAGCTTGGCAGGTAAGCGATACCGAGGCCGGAAATCGCGGCATTGAGCAGCGACTGGCCGTCATTGACCGACAGACCGCCCGCGGTGCGCACCTGGCGCTTTTCGCCCGAGGGGGAGGTCAGTTTCCAGACCGAGCCGTTCGACTGGCTGGAGTAATGCAGCAGCTTGTGTTCGTTGAGGTCGTCGATCTTGGTCGGGCGGCCATACTTGTCGAGATAGCCGGGGCTGGCGATCATCCGCTTGGTCGTCTCGGTCAGCTTGCGCGCGCGCAGGGTGCTGTCCTCCAACTCGCCGATGCGGATGGCCATGTCGAAACCCTCGGAAATCAGTTCGACATAGCGGTTGTTGAGAACCATGTTCACCGTGATGTCCGGATAATCATCCAGGAACTGACCCAGAACCGGGCTGAGGTGATTCACCCCGAAATCCGTGGCAACCGAGATGCGCAGGAGGCCCGAGGGATCCGACTGCATCGAACTGACCAGCGCATCGGCCTCGCCGGCATCGTTGAGAACGCGCAGGGCGCGGTCATAATAGGCCAATCCGATTTCCGTCGGGCTGACACGGCGGGTGGTGCGATTCAGCAGGCGCGCGCCCAGACGTGCCTCGAGCGATGAGACATGTTTTGAGACGGCGGATTTGGAAATGCCCATCTTGCGTGCGGCGTCGGTGAATCCCCCTTGATCCACGACGGTCGCAAAGGCCTCCATTTCGGTCAGGCGATCCATGCGCGATACCTCTGTGCGTTTCTTTTGCAAGAACGCTTATCCCGCCGAATTCGGGCACAACTGGGGCGTATGCCCGACAATATCTGGGTTTTGTGTTGGATCGTTCGTGACGCGGAAACAGCCCCTCACTGTTGCGCGCGTCGACTTTCCGGCTGTGGGGGCTAGGTCATAGCGAATATAAAAAGGGAGGTTTGAAATGAAGACGTTTCTGATTTCTGCCGTTACGGCGCTGGCCTTTGTGGCCACACCCGTTCTGGCCGAGCGTATGGCGGCCCCCGAGGGCGCCGAGGTGTATTTCGTCAATATCGAGGATGGCGCGATCGTGTCGGCGCCCGTCAAGGTCGTCTTTGGCCTGAGTGGCATGGGCGTGGCCCCGGCCGGCACCGAAAAGGAAAACACCGGGCATCACCACATCCTGATCAACCGCGCGCCATTGGGCGAGGGGCCTGATGGCGCCGAAGAACTGGAATACGGCCTGCCCGCGGATGACAACCACGTGCATTTCGGCGGCGGTCAGACCGAGGTGACACTGGACCTTGCCCCGGGGCAGCACACGCTGCAACTCGTTCTGGGCGACATGAACCACGTGCCGCACGACCCGCCCGTCGTGTCCGACGTGATCACCATCACGGTGGAATAGGCGTCTACAGCGCCGCGGCCAGGCGGGTGCCCTGATCGATGGCGCGCTTGGCATCGAGTTCGGCGGCGACATCCGCGCCGCCGATCACGTGGCAGGCAATTCCCTTGTCGGCCAGCGCGTCGGCCAGCGACCGTTCGCACAGCTGGCCCGCACACAGAACCACGGTGTCGGCCGCGATCAGGCGGGGGTTTTCGCGTGCCTCGCCGAAGCTGACATGCAGGCCGTCGGCGTCGATGCGTTCATAGTTGACGCCCGCGATCATCTCGACGCCTTTCATGCGCAACGCGGCGCGGTGGATCCAGCCGGTCGTCTTGCCAAGCCGTTTGCCCGGGCGTTCGTTCTTGCGCTGCAGCAGCGTGACCTGCCGGGCGGGGGCCTCCGGTTGCGGGCCCTCGGGCGCAAGTCCGCCGGGGGTTTGCGCCGGGTCGCCCACGCCCCATTCCTCTTTCCATTCGTCAAGGTTCTCGGTCGGGCTGTCGCCGTCCTGCACAAGGAATTCGGCCACGTCGAACCCGATGCCGCCTGCGCCGACGATGGCCACACGTTTGCCCACCGGGGCCTTGCCGCGCAGCACGTCGATATAGGACAGCACGTTGGGCGCGTCCTGACCGGGGATCTGCGGATCGCGCGGCACGACGCCGGTTGCGATGATCACCTCGTCAAAACCGTCCAGATCACCGGCCCCGACAGCGGCGCCAAGCGCGAGTTTGACACCGGCCTCCCGCAGCATCACCCCGAACCAGTCGACAAGGCCAAAGAACTCTTCCTTGCCCGGCACCTGCTTGGCCATGTTGAGTTGCCCGCCGATCCGGTCCGCGCGGTCAAAGAGGGTGACATCATGGCCGCGTTGCGCCGCCGTGATCGCTGTGGACAGGCCCGCGGGGCCCGCGCCGACGACGGCAACGCGCTTGGGCGAGGTGGCGGGCCCGATCACCAGTTCGGTTTCGTAGCAGGCGCGCGGGTTCACGAGGCAAGTGGAAATCTTGCCGGAAAACGTGTGATCCAGACAGGCCTGATTGCAGGCGATACAGGGGGCGATGGTCTCGGCGCGGCCAGAGGCGGCCTTGTTCACGAACTCCGCATCGGCAAGGAAGGGGCGCGCCATCGACACCATGTCGGCGCAGCCCTCGGCCAGAACCTGTTCGGCCACGTCGGGCATGTTGATCCGGTTGGAGGTGATGACCGGAATGGAGACATGGCCCATCAGCTTTTTCGTCACCCAGGTAAAGGCCGCGCGGGGCACGGAGGTGGCGATCGTGGGGATGCGCGCCTCGTGCCAGCCGATCCCGGTATTGATGATCGTGGCGCCGGCGCTCTCGATTTCCCGGGCCAGCCGGATCACCTCGTCAAAGGTCGATCCCTCGGGCACGAGGTCGATCATCGACAGCCGGTAAATGAGGATGAAATCATCGCCCACCGCCTTGCGCGTGCGGCGGACGATCTCGATCGGCAGGCGCATCCGGTTTTCATAGGATCCGCCCCAGCGGTCGGTCCGCTTGTTGGTGTGCCGCACCAGGAACTGGTTGATGAAATACCCTTCGGAGCCCATGATCTCGACGCCGTCATAGCCCGCCGCGCGCGCGCGGGTGGCGGCGGTGACGATATCGGAAATCTGTTTCTCGATACCGTCTTCATCCAGCTCCTTTGGCGGGAACGGCGAGATGGGCGACTTGATCGCCGAGGGCGCCACGCATTCGGGGCCATAGGCATAGCGGCCGGCATGAAGGATCTGCATGGCGATGCGCCCGTCGGCCTCGTGCACGCGATCCGTCACGATGCGGTGGTTGGCGATGTCCTCGTCCGAGAACAGCCCCGCCGCGCCGGGAAACACGCCGCCTTCGCGGTTGGGAGCCATGCCTCCGGTGACCATCAGGCCCACGCCGCCGCGCGCGCGCGCGGCATAGAATTCCGCCACGCGGCTCCAGTCCTTTGTCTCTTCCAGCCCGGTATGCATGGAACCCATCAGGACACGGTTTTTCAGCGTCACATGTCCCAGGTCAAGCGGGGAAAGAAGGTGCGGGAATTCTGTCATGGCGTCCTCTGATCCTGTTCCGGCAAGATGACGACACGAGGCGCGTTTGTCACGTCGAACGCTGCGTTATCAACCAGGAAACGGAAACGGCACCGGGGCCGGGACGGGCGGCGGGTCGCTTTGCCCGGTCGCGCTGCTCAATCCGGACGTTTTTCTGTCATTTGATATATTCATATCTTTTGATCTGAATCATTACGGACGATTCGCATCTCTGAAAAGGTGTTTTGCGGTAAATCGTTGCCGGCTTTGCCAGTTCTCTCAGTGTCTATCCAACGTCACCTTACAAGAACCTGCCGGAGCATACACATGAACAAGAAAATAGTTTCTGCGGATCTCGCCACCGACGAAGTGATCCGACTGTCCAGTGCGATTGAAACACCCGAGGTGGCCGAGGTTCTTGAACCGCTGTGGGGCTCGCTTCAGACCTACAAGGCCGGTAGCCAGATCGTGCGCGA
>JANSYB010000621.1 GCA_024742655.1 Paracoccaceae bacterium
CGCAAGGTCGTGGATGCCGAACACGATCTGTCGAACGAGGCATTCCCGTTCATGGGTTGTGGCAAGGTCACCGTTTGTGGGGGCATGCCGGCGCGGCTGTTCCGGATCTCGTTCTCGGGCGAGCTGGCCTATGAGATCGCGGTGCCCGCGCGCTATGGCAACTCGATGATGGATGTTCTCGTGACCGCAGGGGAAGAGTTCAATGCGGTTCCGTATGGAACCGAGGCACTCGGCGTCATGCGGATCGAAAAGGGTCATGCAACCGGCAACGAACTGAATGGTCAGACCACGGCCCACAATATCGGTCTGGGCAAAATGGTCAGCCAGAAGAAGGAATGCATCGGCAACGTGCTGTCACAGCGTCCGGAAATGATCCGCGACGACGCGATACGGCTCATGGGCTTTCGGCCGGTGGACCACAGCAAGAAGCTGATTGCCGGGTCGCATTTCCTGAACAAGCACGCCCCGGCCACCATGGAAAACGATCAGGGCTGGATGACGTCTGTGGCCTATTCGCCCAACCTCGGGCATTCGATCGGGCTTGGGTTCATCAAGAACGGGCACAACCGAAAGGGTGAGGTGGTTCGTGCCGTCAGTCCCGTCCATGGTGTGGAAATGGATGTCGAGATCGTTTCATCCCACTTTGTCGATCCGGAAGGAGAACGTCTCCGTGGCTGATTTTTCGCTCATTTCTGCGCCTCCACTTGCGGGCCACGACCAGACGATCGGCGACACGCGGCTATTTGCGCCTGCGGATCTCGCCCTCGTCTCTGTCGCGCTACCTCTCGGTGGCGAAAGTGCCGCGATCAAGGCGATCAAAACCGCCTATGGCGCAGACCTGCCCGACCCGGGCAAATCGGTTGTTGCAAAAGATGGGGTGCGACTTGTCCGGCTTGGGCCGGATCAGGGCTTTGTCATCTTTCAACACCCATCGCCCGACGCCAATGAGGTTGTGAACGCAAAGCTGTCCAGCAAGGTCTACACCACCGATCAGACGGATGTCTGGACGGCACTTGCCGTGCAAGGCCCACGGTCGCGCACAGCCCTTGAACGGATTTGTCCGCTCGATCTTCACCCCGAGGCTTTTGCGGTGAATGACGCGGCCCGAACCGTAATGGAGCATCTCGGAACTCTGATCATCCGTACGGATACGGATGGTTATTTGCTGCTTTCGGCGAGTTCGTCGGCAAAGTCGTTCCTTCACGCGATCGAGACTTCGCTTCACAACGTCAGCTGATTTGGAAACCAACGGAATTCAGGGCTCCGTTCAGAAAAGGGAAAGGAAAGCAAAAGATGTATCTTGAAAGCTTCGACCCCGGACGCCCCGCCGTTGCAAACCCGCTTCAGGCGCGCCGCAGCCTTTCGGGTGATTTCGTGTTCATCGTGCAGGATGACAGCGTCGCCTTCACGGCGGAGGCGTGTATTCACGTTCTGCGAACAGCGAACCGCCTTCTCGGACGCGACGGTTATGGATGGAGCCTCTTGCGCGGGCGCGACCTGACACAGTCCGACGGGCCGATCTGCGGTCCCGATCAGACCCTTGTTCTGATCGGCGGGACGGATCGGGCATGGCAACCCGATACCAGGTGTCTCGCCCTGTTGCGCTCGGCCATACGGAATGCGGCACGTGTCTGTGTCGTTGGTTCGGCCGTTTTCGTTCCGCTGTCGGCAGGCGTTCTGGGGACCAAGCGGCTGGCCGTGCATCCCGCCTTTCGCCCCGGCGTCGAGGAATCGGGCGGAGGTGTCGAACTCCATCCCGCTGCAACATGCCATCACAAGGCCCTGAGCAGTGCAACGGGACCGGCGGCCGCGATGCGCATGATGTCGGAAATCGTCGGGGCCCGTGACGGGGAATTCACGCGTGCGGCTTTGGCCAGGGATCTGGGCCTGACTGAACCCGAAGAAGAATGCGGCACCGGTGAGCATTGGCGCCTCAAGCGGATGGCAGAGGGCGACGGCGTGATCAGCGAGGCCCTGCAAATCATGTTTGACCATCTCGAGGATACACTCAGCGTCGGACAGATCGCCGATATCCTCGGTGTGTCCCCCCGCAAGCTGGAACGCGGCTTCAACGACCGGCTGGGCCAGACGCCG
>JANSYB010000131.1 GCA_024742655.1 Paracoccaceae bacterium
CCCACTGTCCCGCTTGCGCACCATGACCCAGCGGACATAGTCCATCACCGCCGTGCCATGCTGGTTCGTGCCTGTCGTGCGCACCCAGACGACGCCCGATTTGCCGTTGGAGTTCTGCTTGACCCCGATCACCTCGGATGTCGATCGCAGGGTGTCGCCCGGATAAACCGGTTGCAGCCAGCGCCCTTCGGCATACCCCAGATTGGCCAGCGCGTTCAGCGAAACATCGGGCACGGTCTTGCCGAAGACCACGTGAAACGCGGCCAGATCATCCAGCGGGCTGGCCGGCAGACCACAGGCGCGGGCGAACTCATCCGAGGAATAGAGCGCGTGACGGGCCGGATAGAGCGCATGATAGAGCGCGCGTTCCCCCCCGGACACTGTACGCGGCACGGCATGGGCAATGGTTTCGCCCACGGTGTAATCCTCGAAAAACCGGCCCGGATTGGTCTTGGCCATGCTTAGTGCTCTCCCAGCTTGATTTCCGGGCTATAGGTGCCCTCGGCCTGCTTCACCACGGCCTGGCCACAGCGCATAACGCCATTGGCCGCGTCAAAGGCATAGGTGGGCCCGCCATGCAGCTCCCAGCCGTTGTTCAGCGCCTCGGTCACCTTGTGGCAAAAATCCGACGTGTCGTCGGCGGACAGGAAGCGGTACAGTCTCATGGTGCTCACCCGAAGACCGGATAACCCAGCCACATGTGGATCAGGGCGATGACGGCGAACACGACAACACTGCCCACCAGCGCCATGATTTCCCTGCTCTTGGGTTGTGGGGCAGGGGGCGTCCAGTCAGGCTCGGACTTGTTGATGACGATCATCTCGATCACGGCCCAGGCCAGCAGGCCACCGAACAGAACGAAGGACGGCACATCGCCATTGACCAGTAGATGCGCCAGCGCCCAGACCTTGACGGCGCCCAGCATCGGGTGACGCATCTTGCGCGCCAGCGCGGTTTTCATTCCGGCGGCGGCGAACATGTAGACCGACAGCAGCATCAGCAGGTTGTTGATGCCCACAAGAGCACTGTTGCGACCCCAAAAGAATGCGCCGTCCGCGCGGCCATATCCGATCACCATCAGAACGATACTGGCCAACAGGACGATGGCGATCACACCTTTGCCGGCGTCACCCATCGACGCACGCGGCCCCGGGGCCAGCCGTTTGAACAGGTGCGCGAATGTCCAGATCAGGACGCCAAGGATGAGATAGCCCATGTCGATTACTCCGCTGCCATGTCTGCAATCGCCTCGGCCTTGGCCAGGATGCGTTGCGCTGCAACCACGTGCAGGTTTTCAACGATTTGTCCATCCACAACGGCCACGCCCTGACCCTGTTTCTGGCTTTCCTCGAAGGCCTCAATCTGGCGTTGCGCCAGGTCGATTTCAGACTGGGTCGGGGCAAAGGCGGTGTTGGTGACCTCGATCTGGGCGGGGTGAATCAGGGTCTTGCCGTCAAAGCCGAGATCGCGGCCCTGTTCACATTCCGCCTTGAGGCCATCGCCATCGCGGAACCGGTTGTAGACACCGTCCAGTGCCACGACCCCGCGCGATGCGCGCGCGGCCATGACAATCATCTGTAGCGACTGCATAAGCGGCAAACGGTCGGCACGATAACGGCAGCCCAGTTCCTTGGTCAGGTCGTTCGTGCCGCTGACAAGCCCGGTGACCTGACGGTGCGCCGCGATTTCACGCGCGTTGAACACGCTGGCCGGTGTTTCCATCATCGCCCATATCGGCATATCCGGCCCGATTATATCGGCAAGGTTGTCGACATCGGGATAAGCATTCACCTTCGGCAGCAGGATGATATCGGCGCCAGCATTGGCCAGAACCCGAACGTCCTCAAGCCCCCATTCGGTGTTGAGTGCATTGATCCGCACGACCTTGACGCGTTTGCCATAGCCACCATCGGCCAGTGCCTTGGCCAGAGTCTGACGCGCCTCTGCCTTGGCATCGGGCGCAACGGCATCTTCCAGGTCGAAAATGATCGCGTCCGTCTCAAGCTGCCGGGCCTTGTCCAGGGCGCGTTCCTTCGAGCCGGGAATATAGAGAACCGAGCGATAGGGATGGGTGGCAAGATCCATGCGTATTGTCCTTTGCGAGGTTGCCCCGAAATTTTCTTGCGCAGGACATGGCATTTTTTGCCCGAAAAGTTCAAGCCATTTTCCGCCGCAGTGCAGAAACCGTGGAAAATCCAGAACAACGAACGAAGCGTTAACCAAGTTTTGGCAAACTGAACGTCAGGCTTTCACGCAAAGAACGGCAGGAACCCAACTGAGAAAGGGTAGAACCATGAAGACGATCAAACCGATGTTCAGCCTGTTGGTCGCGGTCTGCGTCGCTGGCCCTGCCAGTGCGCAGAACTGTGCCCCCCGCGACATCGTGGTGGAGCGGCTGGCTGCGAAATACGGCGAGTCGCGTCAATCCATGGGCCTGGGCGCGAACAACGCGGTGGTCGAGGTCTTCGCCTCGCCGGACACCGGGACCTGGACCATCACGGTAACGTCGGTCTATGGCCAGACCTGCCTGGTCGCCAGCGGTCAGGCATTCGAAGCGATGGCAGAGACGCTTCCGGCCAAGGGTGACGATACCTGACACAAGACCCGTTCGTGACAGCGCATATCCGCCCAAGATTCGGCGCACCGTCGCAACCATACCGAAAATCAGGCCCCGCAGCGGGGTTGTTTTGACGGATCAAACCGTCCGGCGCCTTAAACATTCCGACCCGGCATCAGATCGCGGGTTCATAGGCAACATCAAGGTTTCGAAAGTCTTTTTTGATCCTGGACCGGGATTTGGGCAGGGTTTCCCCGCCATGCCGCAACGCAGCACCCTTGCGCGACGCCTGCTTTGCGACTAGCCCTTGCGCGGAAAATCAAACGATCGGAGACCCGTCTCAATGGCCAGACCCAAGATTGCCCTCATCGGCGCCGGACAGATCGGCGGCACCCTTGCCCATCTCGTAGCCCTAAAGGAACTTGGCGATGTCGTCCTTTTCGACATTGCCGAAGGCACGCCGGAGGGCAAAGCTCTCGACATCGCCGAATCCGGCCCGTCCGAGGGTTTCGACGCCAAGCTGAAGGGCACACAGGATTATGCGGATATCGCGGGTGCCGATGTCTGCATCGTCACCGCCGGTGTGCCCCGCAAACCCGGCATGAGCCGCGACGACCTGCTGGGCATCAATCTGAAGGTCATGAAATCCGTTGGCGAAGGCATCCGCGACAATGCGCCCAATGCCTTCGTGATCTGCATCACCAACCCGCTGGATGCGATGGTCTGGGCCCTGCGCGAATTCTCCGGACTGCCGCATGAAAAGGTCTGCGGCATGGCCGGCGTTCTGGACAGCGCGCGCTTCCGCCACTTCCTGGCCGAGGAATTCGATGTGTCGATGAAGGACGTGACCGCCTTTGTTCTCGGTGGGCATGGCGACACGATGGTGCCGTCGGTCCGCTATTCCACCGTGGCCGGTATCCCGCTGCCCGACCTTATCGACATGGGCTGGACCACGCAGGAAAAACTCGATGCCATCGTGCAGCGGACCCGCGACGGTGGCGCCGAGATCGTTGGCCTTCTCAAGACCGGCTCGGCCTTTTACGCGCCGGCCACTTCCGCAATCGAAATGGCAGAGGCGTATCTCAAGGACCAGAAGCGCGTTCTGCCCTGTGCCGCCTATTGTGACGGTGATTTCGGCCTGAAAGGCATGTATGTCGGCGTGCCCACCGTGATCGGCGCCGGTGGCATCGAGCGGATCGTGAACATCAAGCTCACAAAAGACGAGCAAGAGATGTTCGACACCTCCGTCAAGGCGGTCAAGGGCCTGGTCGAGGCCTGTAAAGGGATCGATAATGCCCTCGCCTGAGGAGGCCGGCAAAAAAGGCTCAAAAGGGCAAGGCGCCAAGGCCGGTGCGGAGTTTCTGGGCTCGGCCAAGGCGTTTGCCGGCGCGCAGAACCGCGTTCGGAACCTGAAGAATCGGGCAGCATTGCAACTGCTGCTCGATTTGCTTGAACGCGATGCCGCCCCGGGCCTGCCAAGCTATGTCCAGGTCGGTGCCAATGACGGAAAGATGGGCGATCCCTTCTACCCACGCACCAGCATCGGCCGCTGGCGCGCCCTGCTGCTCGAACCCTCTCCGCAATTTTTCGGCCAGCTGTGCGAGACGCATCCCGACAATCCCAATGTCACCGCTCTCAACCTCGGCGTTGCGGCGCAGAAGGGGCAGCTGGATCTCTATCAACTCAATCCCGAGTACGACCATCTCTACCCTGAAGAGGTAAAAGGCGTGGCCTCGATGGTCGAGGGACAGTTCGAAGCCGTCCTGCGCCGCCGGTATGATGATGTTCGACCCGAACACATTCAGCGTGTCGCCGTGGAGCTGGACCGGCTGGATCGCATTATCGCCGACAATGACATGCAAGACGCCGACGCGCTGATCGTCGATGTCGAGGGGTTCGAGATGCAAGTCTTCGACAGCTTCTCGCTCGACAGCTTCAGGCCAAAGCTTTCGATCTACGAGCGGACGCATCTGGACGGCAAGACCCGCAAACTCCTCAATCAGCGCCATGCCGATGCGGGCTACGCGGTCTACGAAGTGATCGCCGACAACCTTGCCATCCGGCTGGACTGGCTCACCGAGACGGTTGATCTTGTTCTTGCGATGCTTGACGCGCGCCGCCTTCATTAAAGGCCGGGCCCGCAGAGGCCGGAGCGCTGCGCACTATGACCGGGCGCGAAACGGGCTCCACCGGCCGATGTTTTTGTTCTCAGGAGGTTTTCATGCGATTCACCAATATTGTCCTTTCGTTCTGCCTGTCTCTGGCGCTTGCCACCGGGGCTCAGGCGCAAACCGCGCCGACCCTGGCCGAAGACGGCCTGCAGCCGCGCATTGATCACCTGTCGCAAGACCCACAGGCCAACCGTTTCGAACTGGGCTTCCTGCTTACCCTGCGTGGCGTCGAAAAAACTCTTCAAGCGCGCTATGATCACGGCCTTGGTCAGCAAATGACCACGTTGCCCCTGCTGCGTCTGCGCCCGATTCTCGCGCCGAATCCTGCACCGCGCCGCGCCGGCCCAGACACGCTCAGCCGCATCATGACCGACTTCGTCATCGACATGGAGCGCGCCCGCGACGCACTCATCGCGGCCGAGCAAAATGGCGTCACCGCCTTCGAGCTGGCCTTGCCAGACCTGTGGTTCGACATCAACGGCAACGGCACCCGCGACGAGGGTGAATCCGCCATCGAAACGCTGGGCACTGTCGTTCTTGGGCCGCGCGCCTACGGCCAGTTCCGTCGCGACAACGTCACCGTTGGCACGGATTTTCTCGGCAAGCCCGTGTCCGAAAGCTTCAGCACAGAACTGGTCGTGCGCTTCGATACCGCCGACCAGGCCTGGCTGACCGCCTACACGCATATGCTGTCGGGCTTCGGCAACCTCTTTCTGGCCTTCGATCCCGAACCGATCCTGCGCGATCTGGATGCCGCGCGCGCTCTGCTGAACGCGGCCCCCACGATTCCCAATTTCTACGACCAGGCAGATCTCATCGCCGAAATCGACGCGCTCGAACAGGAATTGGAAACGCTTCAGGCCCGGGACGAAGACATTCGCGCAGGGCTCGAACAGCTCAACCAGCAGTCCTCGGCGCTTGTCGCCGAACTGAACCAGGCCGAAACGCAGGCAGACAAAGACAAGCTGCAATCCGAAATCCAATCCGTTCGCGAAAAGATCAGCGATCTGCGCACAGAGCAGCGCGATGTCAGGCAGGCCCGTGGGCTGGTGCGCAATGAAATCCGCTCGGCCCAGGCCAAGCAAACCGCCGATGACGCCACACCCCTGCAAAGCCTGATGCAAAGGGAACGCGCCACCATCGATACGTTCTACGTGGCGCTGGCCGCGATACAGCAACAGCCCGACCCCGCCCGCATCCGCGCGGCCCATGCCGACTGGACCGCGATGATCCGGCACAACCGCATGTTCTGGGCCCTTCTGGCGCAGGAAACCGACAATGACCGGGAATGGATTCCCAATGCCCGGCAAAGCTCCGTTCTGCCCGTTGAAATCCCTGAGCGCGTGGCCGAGGGCTGGCAGAACATCCTCGCCGATGCCGAGGCGGTGCTCGATGGACGCCTGTTGATCCCCCATCCCCTGCTGCCGCCGGGCCACGGGATCAGCCTGCCCGCCTATGTCGAGAACCCGGCCCCCCTCGATTTGACCCAATGGGTGCATGGTGTGGGCGCATATCCCTATGCCGCCAAGGGACCCCGGATAACCGCCCAAAGCTGGCAAGCCTTTGAAAGGCTGACCAGTGGCAACGCTGCGGGCTTTGCTCTTTTCTTCAATTGACGTGAAATGTCGCGGCCATCACGATTCGCCGCATCAATTTTGTGATCACACCTAGAAATCGTGTGATCACAAAAGGCTAAAATTCATGGGAAAATCCACCGTTATATCTGAAATTGCTTAAATCGCCGGCAATCCTGCGGCTATACCCAAGGGGAAATAGCTAACACAGGATAGGTTCATGAACATTCATGAGTATCAGGCGAAGGG
>JANSYB010000408.1 GCA_024742655.1 Paracoccaceae bacterium
CAGGGCAATTTCGGCTCGATGGACGGCGATAACCCGGCCGCCATGCGTTACACCGAGGTGCGCATGGACAAGCCGGCGCAATCGCTGCTGGCCGACATCGAAAAGGAAACCGTCGACTTTCAGGACAACTACGATGGCAAGGACCGCGAGCCGACGGTCCTGCCCGCGCGTTTTCCCAACATGCTGGTCAACGGTGCGGGCGGGATCGCCGTGGGTATGGCAACGAACATCCCGCCGCACAACCTTGGTGAGATCGTGGATGCCACGCTGGCCCTGATCGACAACCCCGACCTGAGTTCCGAGGACCTGATAGAATATGTTCCGGGCCCGGATTTTCCGACCGGCGGTATCATGCTGGGCCGTTCGGGCGCGCGAAAGGCCTATATCGAGGGGCGCGGCAGCGTCATCATCCGCTCTAAGACCCGGATCGAGGAAATCCGCAAGGACCGTTATGCGATCATCATCGACGAGATCCCCTACCAGGTGAACAAGGCCGCGATGATCGAAAAGATCGCCGAGACCGTCCGCGAGAAAAAGATCGAGGGCATCAGCCACGTTCAGGACGAATCCGACCGGCACGGTGTGCGCGTGGTCGTGGAACTGAAACGCGACGCCACGGCCGAGGTGGTCCTGAACCAGCTTTTCCGCTTCACCCCGATGCAGACCTATTTCGGCTGCAACATGCTGGCCCTGAACGGCGGCCGGCCCGAACAACTGACGCTGCAAGGGTTCCTGAGCGCCTTTATCGCCTTCCGCGAGGAGGTTGTCGCGCGGCGCACGGCCTATGACCTGCGCAAGGCGCGTGAGCGCAGCCATGTCCTGTGCGGTCTGGCCGTCGCGGTCAGCAACGTGGACGAGGTGGTCGCCACGATCCGCAGTTCCGCCGACGCCGCCGAGGCGCGCGAGAAACTGATGACGCGCCGCTGGCCGGCCGGCGACATTCTTGAATACATCGCGCTGATCGACGACCCGACGCACAAGGCCAACGAGGACGGCACCTACAACCTTTCCGAAACGCAGGCCCGCGCGATCCTGGATCTGCGCCTGCAGCGCCTGACCCAGCTGGGCGTCAAGGAAGTCACCGACGAGCTGCAGGAGCTGGCCGGCAAGATCAAGGAATACCTTGCCATCCTCGCCAGCCGCGAACGGATCATGCAGATCATCTCGGACGAGTTGACCGAGGTGAGGGAGCAATTCGCCGTCCCCCGCCGCACCGAGATCGTCGACTGGTCGGGTGACATGGACGACGAGGACCTGATCGAGCGCGAGGATATGGTCGTTACCGTCACGCAGGGCGGCTACATCAAGCGGACGGCCCTGGCCGATTTTCGCGCGCAAAAGCGTGGCGGCAAGGGTCTGTCGGGGATGCAGACCAAGGAAGAGGACGTGGTCACCACCCTTTTCGTGGCCAATACGCATACGCAACTTTTGTTCTTCACCACGGACGGGATGGTCTACAAGCTCAAGACATGGCGCCTGCCGCTTGGCGGACGTACGTCCAAGGGCAAGGCGATCGTGAACATCCTGCCGATCCCGCCGGGTGTGTCGATCGCCGCGATCATGCCGGTGGACGTGCCCGAAGAGGAATGGGCGAACCTGCAGATCTTCTTCGCCACCTCGGCCGGCGACGTGCGCCGCAATGCGCTCAGCGATTTCACCAATGTGAAATCCAACGGCAAGATCGCGATGAAACTGCCCGACGAGGCGACCCGCCTGGTCAATGCGCGGATCTGTTCCGAGGATGACGACGTTATGCTGGTGACCAATTCCGGCCGCGCGATCCGCTTCCCCACAACCGAGGTGCGCGTCTTCAAGGGGCGTGATTCCACCGGCGTGCGCGGTATCCGCCTGCAGCCCGGGGACGAGGTGGTGTCGATGTCGGTGATCAGCCATTTCGAGGCCACGTCGGATGAACGCGCGGCCTATCTCAAGATGCGCCGCCAGATGGCCGGTGCCGAGGATGACGGTGCGACCGAGGACGAAGGCAACGCCGATGCGGCCCTCAGCCAGGAGCGCTTCGAGGAAATGCAGGCGGCCGAGAACCTGATCCTGACGATCACCGAACAGGGTGCTGGCAAGCTGTCGTCCTCGCACGGGTATCCGGTGCGCGGACGCGGCGGTATGGGCGTGCAGGCGATGGACAAGGCGATGCGCGGTGGGCCGTTGGTGGCGTCCTTCCCGGTGCAGATGGAGGATCAGATCATGCTGGCCACGTCGCGCGGTCAATCCATCCGCGTGCCGGTCGACGGCATCTCGTTCCGCTCGCGCAGTGCGGGCGGCGTCAAGGTGTTCAACACGGGCAAGGGCGAAAAGGTCGTCAGCGTGGCTTGGATCGCCGATACCGCGGATGAGGATGAGACGGAGGACACCTCGGCAGAGGTCTGAGACCGACGGCTGTTTTCCGAGAATCCGGCACATATCCGCGCTATTTTCGCCTTATTCGGTCTTCATAAGGTTGCTGTTCGCGTCTCGCGAAATGCCAATGCCGCTAGCAACCTGGACGTCGCCGTGGGAATTCGTCAAAAACGCTGGATCGACATCACCGGTCTCAACCTGATCCGCGTTGTGGTCGGGTCCTATTTCATGGCCATTGCGCTTGGCCTGATCACCGGTGTTGACCCGCGCGCCCTTTTCATTTCGTGGACGGATCCGCAAACGGCCGACCTCTTGGGTACCATCATCCTTTTCGCGGCGACATTTACCTTCATGGCGGGGGTGTTTCTTCGGATGACATCGCTTGTGCTGGCCATCTTCGTCTTCGCGTCCAGCATGGTTCAACATCTTATTCTTGTCGACGTCGTCAACATCGCGGACTTCTGGCGTGATCTGACCCTCGTTTGCGCGGTGCTGTTGAGCTATTCCTGCATCAAGCGCAGCGAGGAACGCAAGGCCGTGCTGGTCTGGCGCCGCAAGACCCCGAAGACCACGCAGGCCGGGATGATCGCACCGCGCCGCATCCGCGCCGAGGGCGCCAAAACCACGCGCAAGGCCGAGACGCCGTCCTCCTACAACGCCAGTCTGCGCCCGCTTCTGGAGGCGGTTCCAGCGGACGCTCCGGTGGCGAATACACCTTTGCAAGCGACCCGATCCACGCCAATGCGCGGTCAGAAGCCCAGGCCCGATCTCGAGCAAGATGCGGATATCGAGAACATCTTTTCGGCGCTCTGAGGTGATGCCCGTACCGGGCTTAACCTGATCGAAAGGCTTCGGGCGGATGCTGCGGCCTATAGAGAAGAGGCCGCCCCCATGAACCTGTATGTTTGCATGATTTCACTGAAGCAGGATGCCAAGGCATTGCCGTTTTCGGCCGCGCTTGAGGCCTGGATGTCTCATCTTCAGGCCAAAGGCGCGATCGGCGCGTGGTCGCTTTCCCGTCGAAAGCTGAACCTGGCGGCCGATTGCTACCGTGATTTTCTGCTACAGATCGAGGTGGAGGGGCTGACG
>JANSYB010000591.1 GCA_024742655.1 Paracoccaceae bacterium
GCGGCTGTGCGAACTGGGCGGGACACAGGATGTCTATGGACCGGTGTCGCATCCGTACACCGAGGTGCTTCTGGGCGCGGTCCTGGAGCCCGATCCCGATTTCGCGCCCACTCTGGCCGCGAGCGATGTTGTCGAACTTGCCCCACCCGCGCAGGGCTGCCCCTTTCAGCGCAGGTGCCCCAAGCGTGTGGGCACGATATGCGATGACGTGGCCCCGCCTCGCAGAACGTTTTCCGGGGGGCATGTCATCTGGTGCCACCGCGAGGATCTGGAACCCTGACGCGTGCAGAGGCCTGAGCCGGGCGGCTGCTGTGCAAAGGGCTCGCCCGGCTTGGGTGGTGATGTGGCCCCGGTCGCAGTTCTTGTGATGTTTTTGCCGCCTTGGCTGTGACGTGACTTCCGCAGCAGGACGTGCTAATCGCCCATGTTGCGGGCGGTGGCCCGAAGGCAACCGCCCGGGCCGTCAGACCCCTGGCACCTGCGATCGTGTCACCCACAGCAGCCCGAAAAGCAGCAGGGCCGCCGACAGGCCGCAGGCCATCGTTCTGACGGTGTTCCAAAACGTCCACCGCGGCACATAGGTGTTGATCCAATACGCGCGCGTGGCCTCGGCAGAAAGATCCATGTCGGCGAGCGCCTCGTTCATCGGCACGTTGAAGAACACCGTGACGCCAAAGCAACCGGTGACATAGACAAGCCCCGCAATCATTATCAGCGTGCCCGGCCCGCCACCGATAAAAAGGCCGCCATAGACGGCGAGCGCGACAGACACGGCCGCCATGAGCAGGAAAAGCGCCATGAAGACCCAGCGGAAGACCTCGCGGTTGATCGCCTGCATGACCTCCGCGCCACCGGTCCCCCCGATGAGCGACAATGAGCGCATGATGAAATCCGAAAAGGCGAGAAAGACACCCCCGACCAGCGCATAGGCGAGGATGGCGAATTGCATCAGCAAAAAGAAGAAGGTGGACATGCGGTATTCTCCTCGAGTGAGAGATCGCGACGCGGCTCAGGGCCTGCCGGATATGGATCCGGCCGCCCGCGCGCGCGGTTTTGCTCTGCGCGCCCTAGCGGCAGAATGAAGTCACAGAAGGCCAGGTGGACGCTCAGGGCGACGGCGTAGGCCAGGATCGTGATTTGCAGAATGATGATGAAGAGTGCGAGCATTGCCTTGTCTCCCATAAGATCACCAAGGGCGGGCGCCGGGCCCGGCCCTTGATTTCAGTGCGTTGTCGTCAGGATTCCGGCCCCGGGCCGGGCGCGCGTCAGGCCGCGACCGGCCATGTGCCCGACCGGGCCTCGGACCTGGCGAAATCCGCGAAATCCCGTGGCGGCCGGCCAAGCGCGCGCTGCACGCCGTCTGTGACATGCGCATTGCGCCCATCCAGTGTCTCGCGTGCGATCGCGGTGAAGACATCGGCGACGAACGTCCCGCCGGCCTCGGCGATATTGGCATGGAACTCGTCAAAACTGATCGGGATGTGCCGGATCGGGCGGCCGATGGCAGAGGTCAGTTCTTCGGCCATCTGCGCAAAACTCATCAGGCGCGGGCCCGTGACCTCGTAGAGTGCGCCCTTGTGGCCGTCTTCGGTCAAGGCCGCCACGGCGACATCGGCAATGTCTTCGATGTCGATGATCGGTTCCGCGATGTCGCCACCGGGCATGGGCAGAACGCCCGCCAGGATCGGATCGCGCAGGTAGCCTTCGGAATAGTTCTGCGCGAACCATGCGGCGCGGACGATGGTAAAGTCGATGCCCGAGTCGCGCACGACCTGCTCTCCGAGGCGGGCATGATGTTCGCCGCGCCCCGACAGCAGGACGAGGTGCTCGACCCCGCAGTCGCTGGCGGTCTCGCAAAGCGAGCCGAGCTTGTCGACCGCGCCCGGGAAGGCCAGATCGGGGAAGTAGGTGACATAGGCCGCACGTGCGCCGGTCAGCGCCGGGGCCCAGGTCTCGGGGGCCTCCCAGTCGAAAGGCGTGGTCGAGTTGCGCGAGCCGTGGCGCACGGCATGGCCGCTGGCGGCCAGCTTGGTGGCGACGCGGCGGCCGGTCTTGCCGGTGGCGCCGATGACGAGGATGGGTTGGGTTTGCATGGGTCTTCTCCTTGGTTCGAGGGTGATGACCAAGCAATAGGATCAGTGCGCGTCTGCGGTCTTGACCGGTCTTGCCAAGGTTTTGACCGCGAGTGCCAATGCGCCGTGCCGCCC
>JANSYB010000495.1 GCA_024742655.1 Paracoccaceae bacterium
CTGTGACCAGCGCGCATAGCGCGGCTGGTTCATGCCCTTGGACTGGACCCATACGAGGCCGAAATTGCCCCGGCTGGCCCGGAACGACCCGTCATCGCCATCCAGCACGGTCACGCTCAGCCCGCGTTTCAGCAGGCCCCACGCGACCGAGAGGCCGACAACTCCGCCTCCGATGATGGCATAATCGGTGTCCATGGATCAGCCCTTGGGGTGAAAACGAAAAGCGACAGGGCGGACGCGCCGCCCCGTCAGAGGACAGGTCAGTTGCCGGCGGCGGCGACCTTGTCGAGGATCGCCTGACCCCACTCGACGCCCACGTCCTCCAGAACGGCGGGCCAGACATCGGCGCGGGTCTTGGCGGCCATGGCGGCCAGTTCGTCGTCGCTCAGTTCGACGAGTGTGGCGCCCAGTTCATCGACAAGACGCTGTTCGTTGCGGCCCTGGTCAGCCTCGGCCACTTCCCAGCGGGTCGCCTCGAAGGCGGCGGCCTGCTCCATCAGAGCGGCCTGATCCTCGTCCGACAGCTCGGCAAGGCTGCCATTGGAGATGATCATGTACCACACTTCGAAATGGGTGTTGGCGGGTATGTAGGTCTTGGTCACGTCGCGGAACGAGGCATAGTAGCCTTCGGCGCCCGAACCGATCACACCGTCGACCACGCCGGTCTGCACGGCGGTGAACGCCTCGGAGAAGGGAATGGGCGACGGGATATAGCCAAGCGCCTCACCGGTCAGCTGGAAGGACTTGATGCCGGGCACGCGCACCTTGATGCCGTTGGAGTCGACCGAACCGGCATTGGGGTTGTCGACATTCAGGGAAATCCCCCCGAAATAGACCGGGTACGCCGCCAGCATGGTGATGTCCTGCTCGGCGTAAAGCCCGGCCATGACCTCGCGGACGACACCGCCGGGGCCATAGACCGCGCGGGCCTGATCCCAGTTGCCGGCCAGATACGGGAAAGAGCTGATCTGCATCCGGCGGTCGGCCGCGGTGGCGGCGGGCTGCGTGGCCATGTCGATGGCGCCCACGCTGATGCGTTCCTGCACGGTGGTGTAGTCACCAAGCGCGGAGGCGGGGAAGATCTCGACGGTCACGTCGCCGCCGGTGGCCTCGGCCACGGCCGCGGAAAAGGCACGCAGTTCCACGTCGATCGTGGCGTCCTGCGGGCGCACGTGGCTCATCTTCAGTTCGGCCGCGTCGGCGTAGGAGCCGAGCGCCATGAGCGCGGCGGCGGCAGTGGTCATCAATGCATGTTTCATAGGGGTTTCCTCCTTGTTGTGTTGAGAGTTCGGGGTGATCAGGGCGTCACGTCGTATCCGAAGTAACGCGGCAGAAAGAGCGACAGGTCCGGCCAGAGCGAGGTCAGAAAGACCACCGGCACATAGCCGAACAGGATGAGTTTCATGGCGGGGGGGATGACCTTGGTCACCTTCACCTTGCCGATCCGCGCCCCCAGATAGAGGATCGAGGCATAGGGCGGGGTCACGCCGCCCATGGCGGTGTTCACGCCCATGATGGCGGCGAATTGCACCGGGCTTACACCGATGGCGTTCATCAAGGGCAACAGCAGCGGGGCGATCAGGATGATCGCGGTCACGTCATTGACCACCATGCCCACCAGGAACAGCAGGATGTTGATCATGATCAGCAGCAGCACCTTGTTCTCGGTGATCGAGAAGATGCCCTGCACCAGTTGCTGGGGGATGCTTTCGTAGACGAACATCTGGCTGAGGATCATCGAGAAGAGGATCATCATCATGATCGCGCCCACGGCCGTGGCTGCTTCCTTGCCCGCGGACAGGAAATTCGACAGTTTCAGCCCGCGATAGATCAGGAAGCCCACCGGCACGGCATAGATCACCGCCACGGCGGCGGCCTCGGTCGGTGTCATCACACCGCCATAGATGCCACCGAGAATGATTATCGGCATCAACAGCGCCGGGAAGGCGTGAAAGCCGCGCCGCGCCACCTCGCCCGAAAGCTCGGAAAACGACGGCTTGTCATCCAGCACGAGGTTGAACTTGCGCGCCATGAAGAGGTTGATGACCGAGAACGCCACCATGATCAGCAGACCCGGCCCCAGCGTGGCCAGAAAACACGCCAGGATCGAGGTGTCCGTCACCCAGCCATAGACGATCATCGTGACCGAGGGCGGAATGAGCAGGCCGAGGATCGAGGAATTGGCGATCAGTGCGGTGGCGTATTCGCGCGGATATCCGCGCTTTTCCATCTCGGGGATCAGCAGCGGACCGATCGCCGCGATACCCGTCAGGCCCGAGCCCGAGATCGCCCCGATCACCGCGCAGGACACCGCCGCCACGACGCCCAGACCCCCGCGCACATGGCCGATAAAGGCATTCACGAATTTCAGAAGCGAGGCCGCAATCCCGCTTTCGGACATGATCGTTCCCGCCAGAACGAACAACGGAATGGCCAGCAGCACCGGGTTTCCCAGTTGCTGGAACCCCCACAGCATCATGCCCTTCATCGTCACGTCGCCGATGAAATACATCACCATCAGCGCCGCACCGAAACAGTAGGGCAGCGGCACGCCGAGGGTCAGCGTGATGACAAGGATGGCGATGGCGATGAGGGCAATCTCGATCATGCCAGCTCTCCTGTGCGCAGGGCGCGGATGTGCCGCAAGAGATGCCACGCGGTGTAGACCATCATCAGGCCCAGCCCGGTCAGCAGCGCGATATCGGAATAGAAGGTCGGGATATAAAGCGTCGGGCTTTCGCGCCACACGCGCCACGCATATTGCGTGTAATCCCATGCCCAGCTGAGCAGCCACAGCCCGACGGTCAGGCTGATGATCTC
>JANSYB010000691.1 GCA_024742655.1 Paracoccaceae bacterium
CAAGATCCGTCATGGCAACTCGATTGATGTGTCCGGGCGGAGGACAGCCCGCCGCCCGGACAATCCTATCAGTTTTCCGGCGCGTTGGGGAAGAACAGCTGTTGATCCGCCACCTTGTAGGCCGCGATCGCCGCCTGCCCCTCGTCCGACACCAGCCAGTCGGCGAAGGTCTGCGCCGCATCCACGTTCACGGAGGGGCATTTCGCCGGGTTCACCGGGATCACGCCATACTGGTTGAACATGTCGGCGTCGCCCTCCACCTGGATCGCGTAATCCTGCTTGTTGCCGAAACTGATCCACGTGGCGCGATCGGTCATGACATAGGCGCCCATACCGATCCCGGCATTGAGCGTCGCACCCATGCCCGAGCCCGTCTCCCGGTACCAGTCGCCGCTAGCCGCGGTCGGATCGACGCCGCTCTCGCCCCACAGCGCCATTTCCTTCTTGTGTGTCCCGCTGTCATCGCCGCGCGACGCGAAAAGCGCGCCGTCCCCGGCGATCTTGGCCAGCGCGCCCTGCACGTCATCCATGCCACCGACACCCGCAGGATCGGCGGCGGGGCCCACGATGACGAAGTCATTATACATCAGGTCCGTGCGTTCGGTGCCGAACCCGGCGGCGACGAATTTCTCTTCCGACGGTTTGGCATGCACCAGCAGCACATCACCATCGCAATTCTCGGCGTTCTTGATCGCCTGGCCCGTGCCCACGGCCACAACATTGACCTGGATGCCGGTTTCCTCCTGGAAAATCGGTAGCAGGTAATCGTAAAGACCCGAGTTGGCCGTCGAGGTCGTCGACTGGACGATGATCGACTGATCCTGCGCCCAGGCGGCCCCCCCGATGATCAGTGCGGCCGTTGTTGCCATAAGTCTTTTTGCAAGCATGCTGGTCTCTCCCTTTCTTGATGTGTCAGACGACAATTCCGCCGTTCAGATGCTCCCGGGCCGCGGCACAGCGCGGCTTGGGGAAAAATTCCGCAGCCGGACTATGCTCGGCCACGCGCCCGCGATGCAGAAACACGACGTCATCGGCCATGCGCCGCGCCTGCCCCATGTCATGGGTGACGAAGAGGATGCGCACGCCCCTGTCCCGCGCCTCGCTCACGATCCGCTCGATGGCGAGGACCGAGGCCGGATCCAGGCTGGCGGTTGGCTCGTCCAGGAACATGACTTCGGGATCGGTGGCGAGCGCCCGCGCGAGCGCCAGACGCTGCGCCTCGCCGCCGGACAGAAGTCGCGCGGGCTGGTCCGCCTTGTGCGCGAGACCGACATGGTCGAGCAGTGCATCGCGCCGGGCGCGGTCCTTGCCGCGCGCCTGCAGGACAAAGTCGATATTGGCCGCCACGGACCGCCGCAACAGGACCGGCTTCTGAAACACCAGCGCCTGTCGTGCGGTGACGTCCGCCGCGGCATGGCGACCCCAGAGAATCTGACCCTCGGTGGGTTGCATGAGGCCGTGGAGCAGCTTCAGAAGCAGGCTCTTGCCCGACCCGTTCGGCCCCATGATCATCGTGCAGCCGGACGTGCCGAGATCGAACGACACGCCGTCCAGCACAGCCGCATCGCCGAAACGCAGCACGAGATCGCGCACCGAGAGCGGCAGGATCGGCGATCTCTGCGCCCCGGCCGCAGCGTTTGCGGTGCTCATGGCCATCGCGTCAGACATAGGCCTGCCGCGCCGCCGTCATGCGCACCGATTGCACCGCCGCGTTCACGCCAAG
>JANSYB010000363.1 GCA_024742655.1 Paracoccaceae bacterium
CGCCCAGTCGATCCGCGCCTCGGCCTTGTCGATCTTTTCGGCGTAAAGAACACCGGCCTGCGATTGCGGCGTCGGGGTCAGGCTGTCCAGCCGCGCCAGCGCATCGACAATCGCCGCCGCGCCCATCTGCGACAACCGGTCGTGCAACTCGCCGGTCGTTTCCTGCGGGCCAATCTTGGTGCGTTCGCACAGCAGAACCGGCCCGGTGTCGAGACCCGCCTCCATCTGCATGATGCACACGCCCGTCTCGGCGTCGCCCGCCATGATCGCGCGGTGAATGGGTGCGGCCCCGCGCCAGCGTGGCAAAAGGCTGGCATGGATGTTCAGGCACCCCCGTTCCGGCGCATCCAGCACCGCCTGTGGCAGGATCAGGCCATAGGCGACCACTACCGCCACATCCGCCTCAAGCGCGGCAAAGGCCGCCTGTTCATCGGCCCCCTTCAGACTGACCGGGTGACGCACCTGCAACCCAAGCGCCTCCGCGCGCGCCTGCACCGGGCTGGGCCGGTCCTTCTTGCCCCGTCCCGCGGGACGGGGGGGCTGGCAATAGACCGCCGCGATGTCGTGCCCGGCCCCGACCAGCGCGTCCAGCACCGGCACCGAGAATTCCGGCGTTCCCATGAAGATGATGCGCATCGAACCCTCCGTAAGGCGGGGTTCACCCCGCCGCCTTGCGCGCCTTGCGGATCAGCATGTCACGTTTGACCTTGCTAAGCTGGTCGAAATACATCCGGCCGTTCAGATGGTCGATCTGGTGTTGCACGCTGGTGGCCCATAGACCCACGAAATCCCGCTCCTCGACCTCGCCGCCCTCGTTCAGGAACCGCACCGTCACCGCGCGTGGCCGGCTGATCGCGGCATAGACACCGGGCAGGTTGGGGCTGGCCTCCTCGTGATCGCGCAGCTCGACACTGGCATGCAGAATCTCGGGATTGGCCAGGCGCACCGCCTCCCCGCGTTTTTCAGAGGCGTCCACCACCGCCAGCCGCAGCATCACGCCGATCTGGGGTGCGGCAAGGCCGACGCCGGGCATGGCCTCCATCGTGTCGATCATGTCATCCCACGTGGCGCGGATCTCGTCCGTGACAGCCTCGACCGGCTCGGCCCGTGTCCGCAGCCGCCTGTCGGGCCAGGGCAGGCAGCGACGCACAACCACGGGCCTTACACCTTGGCCTTTTCGCGCTTGAGCTTCTGCATCTTGCGGGTAATCAGCTGACGCTTCATCGGCCCCAGATAGTCGATGAACAGCTTGCCATCGAGGTGATCGATCTCGTGCTGCACGCAGGTCGCCCAAAGCCCGTCGAAGGTTTCGGTGCGTTCGTTGCCATCCATATCCATCCAGCGCACATCGACCACCTTGGGCCGGGTGACATCGGCGAACTGGTCCGGGATCGACAGGCAGCCTTCCTCGTAGACGTTCTTTTCGTCAGACGACGCGATCACCTCGGGGTTCGCCATGACCAGCGGATGCGGTTCTTCGCCCTCGTCCTTGGCGCAATCCAGCACGATCAGCCGGTCCAGCACGCCCACCTGCGGCGCCGCGAGCCCGATACCCGGCGCGTCATACATCGTCTCGAGCATATCCTCGGCCAGTGCGCGCAACTGGTCGCTCACGTCGCTGACGGGATCGCAGACCTTTTTCAGACGCGGGTCCGGATGAATGAGAATGGGTCGTTTCATGGCGCATGATTTAGGCGATCCGAACACGATCCGCAACGCCCTTGCACCCGGTGCCATTTCGGCTAGCTTGCCCGCTCAGACAACGGAGACAGGTATGAATTTCGACGAGTTGATCGATCGGCGCGGCACGAATTGCACCAAGTGGGACGGGATGCAATCCGCCACCGGGGTGAGTGCTCAGGACGCCATCCCGATGTGGGTTGCGGACATGGACTTTCGCGCAGGAGACTTTCTTCAGGACGCGACACGTGCCCTTCTGGAAAAAGCCAACTACGGTTACTTTACCGGCGAGCCCGAGATGAAGCGCGCCGTGGCCTGGTGGATGCAGGAGCGCCACGGGTGGGAAGCAGACCCGGCAGCGATGTTCTCGACCTACGGCCTGGGCAACGGCATCGCCCTTTGCCTGCAAACCTATACCGACCCCGGCGACGAAGTGATCATCTTCACACCTGTTTACCACGAATTCACGGCAAAGATCCGTAATGCCGGTCGGGTGGTGAAAGAGAGCCCGCTCAGAATTGAAAACGGCGTCTACCACATGGATCTCGACGCATTGGAGAATGCTCTGAGCGGCCGCGAGAAGATGGTCCTTTTCTGCTCGCCCCATAATCCGGCCGGGCGTGTCTGGAGCGCCGAAGAGCTTGCTGCCCTCGCCAATTTCTGCACATGCCACAATCTGTTGCTTGTCTCGGACGAAATCCACCACGACCTGGTCTATACTGGTCAGCGCCACTTGGCATTTCCCGTGGCAGTGCCGGAGGTGACGGATCGGTTGATCATGCTCACATCCTCATCCAAGACCTTCAATACCGCAGGCAGCCGGCTGGGTACGGTTACGATCCAGGATCCTGACCTGCGCGCGCGGTTCTCCGCCACCATGAAGGCGCTCAACATCAGCCCGAACCTTTTGGGCTGTGTTCTGACCCACGCCGCCTACAGCCAAGAAGGTGCCAATTGGGTTGATGCACTGATGTGCTACCTCGATGGCAACCGCGACCTTTTCGTATCGGGCGTGTCGGACATTCCCGGCGTAAAGGCCATGACCATGCAGGCGACCTATCTTGGCTGGGTGGATTTCACGGATACCGGCATGAACATGACCGAGGTCATCAACCGCGTGACGACCCAGGCCCGCATAGCCCCCAGCATCGGAGCAGAGTTTGGCACAGGCGGCGAAAGCTTCCTGCGCTTCAACTTCGCCGCCCCGCGCGCCCGTGTGGCCGAGGCGGTCGAGCGTCTGCAGGCAGCCTTCAGCGACCTTCAGTAGCCGGCATGCGGTCAGCCCGCCTCAATCGGGCTGACCGGACATGTCCATGATCTGACGCCAGGTCGCGCGATTGCCGCCGCCAAGACAGATCGTCATGGCGCCCGCCTGCGCGCGCATAAACCCCTGCTGCATCTGTTCGGCGTATTGCACGACGCGCATGATCCCGTGGCTTTCGATGCCACTCAGGCTGGTCTCAACCAGGTGATCCGCAACCTTGTTGGCCAAGTAGCGGCGTGCACCCGGCCCGGGGCAGGATACGCACAACAGCCTCATGCGCCGCCGCAACGGGCACCGCGACACGCGGCTCGGACAGGTCAAGTTTGGAATGGGGCTCCGCCATGGACGGCCCGTCCGGCCGCTCAGGTCTTTGGCAACAGAGCGACAGGCGCATCCGGCGCGCGCGCGAAATCGACCGGCTGTTCGCCGCCCGCCTCGGTCACGCGCTTGATATCAAAGCGCATTTCGCCACCCTCCTGCTCGGACGCAACGATCAGGCAGCGCGACAGGTGACGCGCCCCGTCATACATGTCAACCAGCCCACGCAGATGCGGCGCGCCTTCGGCATGGAGCGCGAATCCACCCTCCCATGCCCGCAGGACCGAGTAACTGTCCTGACCCGCCTCAATCCGCAAACGTGAGGATTTGCGCAGCGCGGTCGCGCGCGCGGCATCCAGTCCGGCCTGAACCTCGGGGGGCAGATATGTCGACATGGCAGGCGAATCCCTAGAGAATACGCCAAACCATGTAACGCTAAACCATGACAGTCACGTAAAAAATTCGCTGCAACGCAACATCATTGCGCGCCGCAGCGCAACATCACGCAGGCGATTTGGCCCGCGGACGCAACACGTGTGGCATGCCCGGGTCGTAAAGCGCGCTTTCGGTGAAATCCGCGATCTC
>JANSYB010000335.1 GCA_024742655.1 Paracoccaceae bacterium
CCCCTTGAGGGCCGCGCGCAGCATCTTGCGTCGCTGGTTGAACGCCTTGGCGACGACACGCTCCAGCACCCGGGCATCCGCCTCGAACCGCGGCGCGGGCAGGGCGGTGAGGTGCACCACGGCACTTGAGACTTTGGGTGGCGGTGTGAACGCGCCGGGCGGCAGATGCATTGCGATCCCGACATCGGCCCGCCACTGGGCAAGGATCGCGAGACGGCCATAGGCCTTGCTGCCGGGGCGGGCGACGATGCGCTCGGCCACCTCACGCTGAAACATCAGGGTCAGGGTCTGCCAAAAGGGCGGCCAGTCGTCCGGCGTCAGCCAGCGGATCAGCAACTCGGTTCCGACATTGTAGGGCAGGTTGGACACGATGCGGATTGGCGGGGTGAGATGGACCAGCGGATCGATGTCAAGCGCGTCGGCGTTGATCACGTGGAGCCGCCCGGGATAGGCCGCCGCGATCTGTTCAAGCGCCGGCAGGCAGCGGGTGTCCTTTTCCACCGCCAGCACGCGGCGCGCGCCCGAGGCCAGCAGCCCACGGGTCAGCCCACCCGGACCCGGGCCGATTTCCAGCACGTCGCATTCCGAAAGATCGCCCGCCGCCCGGGCGATCTTGGCGGTCAGGTTGAGATCCAGCAGAAAGTTCTGCCCCAGTGACTTGCGCGCGGACAGGCCATGCTCTGCGATCACCTCGCGCAGCGGGGGAAGGGTGTCGATGCCGCTCATGCGGGGGTGCGGGTCGCGCCCATGCGGGCGGCCATGCGCAAGGCCTCGATCAGCGAGGTGGGGTTGGCGATCCCCTGTCCCGCGATATCCAGTGCCGTTCCGTGATCGGGTGAGGTGCGCACGAAGGGCAGGCCGAGCGTGACGTTCACGCCCCGGTCGAAATCCAGCGTCTTGATCGGGATGAGGGCCTGATCGTGGTACATGCAGACCGCCGCGTCATAGCGGGCCCGTGCGGCGGCATGGAACATCGTGTCCGCACTCAGCGGGCCGCGCAGGTCCAGCCCCTCGTCGCGCAGACGGGCCAGGACCGGGGCGATCACGTCGATCTCTTCGCGGCCCATCTTGCCGCCTTCGCCGGCATGCGGGTTCAGCCCGGCAACGGCGATGCGCGGCGCGGTCAGGCCGAAATCACGGATCAGTCCGGCATGGGTGATGCGGATCGTCTCCTCCAGCAGCGTCGGGGTCAGTGCCTCGGCCACATCGGCCAGCGGGATATGGATCGTCGCGGGGACCACGCGCAACTGGTCACTGGCCAGCATCATCACCACGCGCTCCACCCCGGCAAGGGCGGCGAGGTATTCGGTATGACCGGGATAGGCAAAGCCCGCCCCGTCCTGCAGGGCCTGCTTGTGAATGGGGGCGGTGCAGAGCGCCGCGGCCGCGCCGGACTGCACCAGAGCCACGCCGCGGGCGATGACCTCGATCACCGCGCTTGCATGGGCGGGGTTGGGCGTGCCGGGTGTCAGCGGGCCGTCAAAGGCGTGGTGCAGAACGGGCAGGGCGGATTGTCCGCGTGCCTCCCGCGGGGTGTCGATCCTGGCATAGGGCACATCGGCCGGCAGGTGGGCGGGATCCCCGATCAGAAAGAAATCGAGCTCGCCGCGCAGCACCTCGAAAGCGTGCGCGGCGATTTCAGGGCCGATTCCGGCCGGTTCGCCGCAGCTTAGCGCGACGGGGCCGGTCATTCCTTTTCGACGATCCGGGCCTCTGCACGTAGCTGCTCGAGATAGCCGTTGGCAAAGGAATCGAGTCGCCGGTTGCGGATGAAACCGGTGATTTGCTCGGCCGATGGGCCGTCGCCCTCAAGCTTGGGCGTGCGTCCGCACATCATCAACAGCACCAGAGTCTGGCCATTGGCGCGGGTCAGGTTGGCCGAGACCTCGCCGGTGTCGAGCTTGGCCAGTTCCATCGCGATATCGGTGGGGATTTCGTCGGGGGCCTTGGTGCCGCGTTCGAGAACCTCGGGGGGCTGACCCTGGGCGATACCGTAGAGGTCATCGCAGGTGTCGACATTTTCCTCGACCTGCCGCGCGCGCGACATGGCCTGTTCGCTGCGTCCGCCGTCGATGTAATAGGCGGCATATTCGATGGCTTCGTATTCACGCTCGGGGACGTCAAGCTCTTCGATGTCGCGCAGCTGGAACAGGGCGATGGCCCCGTCAAGCGGCAGAGGATCACTGACCTCGCCGGGCGCAAGGCCCAGAACGATCCCGCGCAAGGCTTGCGGCAGGTCCGAGATCTCGACCCAGTCCATGCGGCCGCTGCGGCCGCTGGTGGCGGCGGCGGAATAACGCCGCGCGGCGGCGGCGAATTCGGCCTCCGTTGTCATCTCGCTGATCCGGTTGGCGCGTTGCTGCACGGCTTCGACCTGACCCGGCGGGGTGGGCATGATGATCTCGGACAGCAGGACCCGCACGCTGGATGTGCCGCCCAGGGCCAGGCGGGCGCGTTCGATATCCTCTTCGCTGACCGACACGCGTGGCGCGAAGCGGGCGCGCGAATATTCCCGCCACGTCACGCCTGCGCGCACGAATTCACGCAAGGTCGACTGCTCCACGCCGGCGGACTGAAGCGCGGCGATGAACTGTTCGGCGTCCATGTTCGCACGACCCGCGAATTCCTCGATCCCGGCCTGAAGGGCAGCCTCGTCAAGGATGAAGCCTTCGGCCTGCGCCGCATCCAGCCTCAGCCGGTCGTCGATAAGTTGCTCGCGGGCGATCTTGATCGGATCGCCGGGGGCGCGAAACAGCGTCAGAAGGCGCGCGCGTTGCTGGATTTCGAAGCGGGTGATGGCCTGATCGTTGACCTTGATCACAGGTTCGAACAGGTTTTGCGCCCGCGCCTGCTGCGGTGCGCCGGCCGCGAAGGCCGCGACCAGGAGCAGCGCCATCAGCGCCCCCCCTGACAGGGTCCGCATGGCATAAAGGGAAAAGGTCAGTTTTGGCATGTTCGCACGTAGCTTTTATCGCGTGTTTTTGTGGTGAAGCCGCGAAGCCCCACGGTGAAACTTATATCTGTCGATGGCACGAGGAAAGTGGAAGACGTAAACCGACGCGAGGCCGAAAGCGTGATATCCACGCATTCGTTCGTGTAGGTCAGGCCGATCCCCGCGCGCACCGTGTCATCGCTGGCCACGTCATAGCGCCAGTCGGCCTGACCCGTCCAGTGCCGCGACAGCCGGTAACTGGCGTCGAAGGCCCATTCCGAGATGTTGCCGGGGCGGGCCTCGGCGGGGTCGTTGCGCAGCCAGATATAGGTGGCCCCGATATTGGCCAGATCGTTTTTCCAGCTCGCGCGGGCCTCGGCCTTGGTGGTCTTGAACCCGCTGTCGAACAGGCTGCGCGCGGTCACGGTCAGGCCATTGCCGGTTTTCAACTGCCCGCCGACGAGCAGATCCGAGTAGCGTTCCTGCAGGCCGGAGGAATTGGTAAAGCTCAGCCCGCCGCCGGGATCGACCAGCTGTTCGTCGCGGAACACCTGCCCGACCGCCAGCTGGGTTTGCCAGCCGTCATCGCCATAGCGTGTCCAGCTCAGCCCGTAGGCGGCGGTGTAGCCGCGTTCGCGCCGGTCGGGCGCGGTGAAACGGGAGGTGGCGAACAGGTTGCCCTCGTCGAATTCGATCCGGGTGCTTTCATCATTGGGGATGTTCGGGTTCGAGCCACCCGACCACGCCAGTTGCACGACGGGCTCGATCACATGCGTGGCGCCTGTTGATGTGGTTTTCATCAGCGGCCAGCGCAGTTCGACCGCGGCGCTTGGCGTGACCTCGGTGGCCTGGGACAGGCTGGTGGCGCCCGACTGGTTGATGCGGAACGTGTCGATCGCCAGCCCGGCCTGCACATGGGCCAGAACACCGCCTGGCATGGTCCAGTTGCGGTGCCAGTCGGCGCTGAATGTCAGGCGCGCCATGTCCCGCCCATCGGCCCAGGGGTCGAAATCCGCCCCGTCGGAAATCAGGCTCGAAGACCGGTGATGCCCGTGCGACAGGAAGCCAAGCCGAAGCTCTCCGCCAAGCGATCCGGGCATGTAAAGCCGGCGCTCATACTCGCCATTGGCAACGATCGTCGGCAGGGTCGAGTTTCTTTCGCCCACCCGAAGGCTGTGAAAGGCGGTGATCGCGGCGCGGACATATTCGTCGCGCCGGGC
>JANSYB010000517.1 GCA_024742655.1 Paracoccaceae bacterium
GGATACGTGCTCGAATACGGCGCTGCGCTGTTCCATGAAATGCGTCTCGCGCTGAAGATCTTGCGACGCCACGGGTTCGATACGATCCAGGCCTGCAACCCGCCTGACCTCATCTTTCTGGTCGCGGCACCGTTCAAGCTTTTCGGCAAGCGGTTCATTTTCGATCACCATGATATCAACCCCGAACTCTACGAAGCAAAGTTCGGAAAGCGCGGGTTTTTCTGGCGCCTCATGGTGCTGTTGGAGCGGCTGACCTTTCGCAGCGCCGACGTGATCATCTCGACCAACAACAGCTACCGTGAGATCGCCATGACCCGTGGCGGGCGCGCGGCGGAAGACATATTCGTCGTGCGCTCGGGCCCCAATCTCAACCGGCTCTATCCGCGCAGACCGAACCCAGCCTGGAAAAACGGACGCGCTGCGATGGTCGCCTATGTCGGCGTCATGGGTGATCAGGAAGGCCTCGATCTGCTGCTCGAGGCCGCGCATACGCTTGTCTTCGTGCAGGGCAGGGATGTTCAGTTCGTCCTTGTCGGGGGCGGGCCATCGCTTCAGGGGGTACAGGACCAGTGCCAGGCGATGGGTCTGCAAGATCACGTCACATTCACCGGCCGCGCGCCCGATGACGACCTGTTCGAAGTTCTCTCGACCGCCGATGTTTGCGTGAACCCAGATCGCGTGAACCCGATGAACGACAAGTCCACGATGAACAAGATCCTCGAATACATGGCCTTTTCCAAGCCCATCGTGCAGTTCGAGGTGACCGAGGGCCGCTATTCCGCGCAGGAGGCGTCGCTTTATGCCAAGCCCAACGATCCCGTTGATATGGCGGCCTGCATCACGGCGTTGCTCGATGACCCGCAGCGCCGCGCACAGATGGGCCGGTTCGGGCGGGCGAGAGTCGAGGCCGAACTGGGCTGGGATCATCAGGTCGACGCCCTGATCGCGGCCTATGAACGGGCGGCGCCCCCCTCTTGAGCCGTCTCGCCTCTGACCCGGGGCTTTCGCGGAACGCCTTGTCTGCGCGGTTACTCTTGTGCCGCGTGGTCCATTTCTGAAATCAGGCCTTGCAGTTCTGGTGGAATGTCGGCGCCGGCCTCCGCGGGGTAGATTTCCCAGATATCGTCGATCAGCAGGCGCCGGGGGGCCGCCCCGGCCGCCAGCTCGGGGTCTTTCCAGCGAGGCACGTAGATCCCCGCCTTCATGTAGGGGGCGGCCAGATCGTTGTAGGCGGTTGGCCCCGTGTAGTTCACAATCCGTTCCCCGTCTTTCCAGACCGTGATCCGGCCTTGCTCGGTCACGCTCCAGACAACGCGGAACACCCAGCTTTGCCAGGCGTCTTGCGTGCGTGGCCCTTGCCAGAGGATCTGGCCGCTCTTCTTTCCGAACAGGTCGAACCGGTCGAAGGATCGTGGCGCCGTATCCCAGTTGAGAGCGATGACGTTTTCGTCCTCATACTCGACCAGGCGCAACGGCGGCGCCCGATTGCCTTCCAGCAGGATCTTGTCCGGAACCGCATGCCATTGCAGCAGCGTCACCGGCACCGGTGACGGATCCGCCTGTTTCTTGAAAAGACGGATGTGATACCAGACCGGTTTGTTGAAATGCGAGGCCGGCAGCCTGATTTCCGCGCGCTTGCTGCCTTTGACGTCGCTGTCATCCGGGCGCAGTTCAATCGCCAATGCGCGACCGTCGCCGCCATAAGCCTCAAGATCGACCAGTTGCGCGGAATGCGTGCAGCAGAACTGTTTGCCGATGCGCGGGTTCAGATCATCGAGGTCTCGGCCATCGAAATCCTCGATCATGGCCGGCGCCAGATTTGCCGTATTGAAGAAATAATGAAGAACGGCCTTGGCGACATGTCCGCTGAACACGAGCAAAACCAAAACTGTCAGTATGCGGGTCAATGAAATGCTGTTTCGGGTCACTCGATCTCTCACCGTGTTTCAAAACTCAATGTTTTTCCTTCGATGCCGGGCCGAATTGACAGCAGTCTTGCATCCAGTCGCTGGTGCGCTGCCAGCGCGACGAGACAATCCCGACCGCGCCGAATGTCGCGCTGGTCGTGTACAGCAGATAGCCGGTGTCGACGAACATGCTGATCACGATCTGACTGACGAAGATGGCGGTTACGTAGGCGGCCATGAGGCGTTGAAATGGCGTCAGCGTCGCGTCGCGGCGGATCTCCTTGAGGCGGCTGAGAATCTTGACGTGAATGGCGATGTACAGACTGATCCCGACCAAGCCGGTCATTGTCATGATGCCGAGCCACTCGTTGTGCGGGGGGCCGGTGCGTTGCCCCTCGTCGTAAGAAATACCCATGAACGAAATCAGGTAGTCGCCCTTGACCGCCTGAAACGCGTTTCGACCCATGCCGATACCCAGGATCGGATGATCCAGAAGGATCAGCACCCCGGATGCATAAAGCGAGATCCGCGCATAGATCGGCCGGATATCGGTCAGCCTGTACTTGAACAGCTCGCTTTCGACGATAAATGGCAGGGCCACGAAAATCGCACAAATGCCCAGCCCGACGGCGGTTGCGATCATCGGGCGCTGATGACGATCATGGACAAAGACGATCATCATGCAGATGACCGCAGCCAGCCAGGGTGCACGCGTCTTGCACAGGAACAGACCGAAGGCCGCAAAGACGGCAAGGACAAGCAACAAGACCCA